>CAYPAK010000007.1:7915-9469 GCA_964408665.1 uncultured Flavobacteriaceae bacterium
AAAAGAAATATTAGCAAAACCACCTAAATTTAAGCAATACTCATATTCTTGAAAAAGAAGCTGGTCTCCAATAGGCACAAGTGGTGCGCCTTGTCCGCCCAAAGCAACGTCTTGACTACGAAAATCACAAATGGTCTTTACACCTGTTTTGCTAGCGATTATTTGCCCATTGCCGATTTGTAAGGTGTAGCCTTCTTCGGGTTTGTGATGAATGGTGTGTCCGTGAGAAGCTATAAAATCAATCGTTTTAATATTATTTTTTATAATAAAAGTATTAATTAATTCAGCTAAATATATACCGTATGACTTATCTAAATCGTTTAATTTATCTTTTGAATAATAAAAGGCGTTTTTAAGTTCTTCTTCCCAATATGTAGGATACGCAATGGTTTCACTATGTATTATTTGGAAGCTATACTGTGTATCAAAGCTTATTTTGGTATAAACTAAATCTACACCATCTAGTGAAGTACCACTCATTAAACCTATACTGTATTGAGTTTTCATAAAAATCTACTGATTACTGTTTTATTGCTAAAAAACTGCTACGAATTTAAAAAATAATATTAAAAAATCGTATCTTTGAGCACAAAAATAATTAATTATACAATTTTAGATTATGGATTTTAGTCTTACAGAAGAACATATAATGATACGCGATGCTGCACGCGAATTTGCACAAACAGAATTACTTCCAGGCGTAATAGCACGCGATGAGAAGCAAGAGTTCCCTTATGAACAAGTTAAAAAAATGGGAGAACTCGGTTTTCTTGGTATGATGGTTGACCCTAAATACGGCGGTGGCGGTATGGATGCAATTTCCTACGTTTTAGCAATGGAAGAAATTTCTAAAATAGATGCTTCAGCATCAGTTGTGATGTCGGTAAATAACTCATTAGTTTGTTGGGGTTTAGAGACTTTTGGAACAGAGGAGCAAAAACAAAAATATCTAGTACCACTTGCCAAAGGCGAAATAATAGGTGCTTTTTGTTTAAGCGAACCAGAAGCAGGTTCTGACGCTACTTCACAGCGTACTACAGCTATAGATAAAGGCGATTATTACCTTCTAAACGGTACAAAAAACTGGATTACCAATGGAGGTAATGCAAGTGTTTATCTAGTAATAGCACAAACTGATGCGGCAAAAGGGCATAAAGGAATTAATGCTTTAATTGTAGAAAAAGGTATGGAAGGTTTTGTGGTTGGCCCAAAAGAAAACAAAATGGGAATACGTGGTTCAGACACACATTCACTTATGTTTACCGATGTAAAAGTACCTAAAGAAAATAGAATAGGAGAAGATGGCTTTGGCTTTAAATTTGCTATGAAAACCCTTGCAGGAGGACGTATTGGTATTGCATCGCAAGCACTTGGTATTGCCTCAGGGGCGTATGAATTGGCACTGCAATATTCTAAAGAACGTAAAGCCTTTGGTAAAGAAATAAGCAAACATCAAGCTATTGCTTTTAAATTAGCTGATATGGCTACCGAAATTGAATGCGCTCGTCATCTATGTATGAAAGCGGCTTGGGATAAAGACCAACATAATAATTA
>CAYPAK010000007.1:9569-10947 GCA_964408665.1 uncultured Flavobacteriaceae bacterium
TTATGAAAAAAATACTATTCTTATTTTTAATATTACTTGGCTTTTGGTCTTGTAATGACAAACAAGCAACAAAAAAAGAAAAAGCAGTTGCAAAGACTGTGCAAAAAAAGCAGTTTTTGATGCAATCAATAGCTTCAGCGTTTACTCATGTTGATTTTTCTAATAACATTACCGAGAGTGACGAAATGAATTACCTTAAATTTAGAGAAGTTTATTTAGGTTCGGGAGTAGCTTTAGGCGATATAAATAATGATGGACTTGTAGATATTTTCTTTGGAGGAAATATGGTAGATGATAAGCTATATATCAATAAAGGAAATTTTAAATTTGAAGATATTTCAAAGCAAGCAAAAATAGTTGATAAATCGAATTCTGGATGGTCTTTAGGCGTGGCTATGGTAGATATAAATGGAGATGGTTGGTTAGATATTTATGTATGTAGAGCAGGAAATGATAAAAATTCTGCAACTCGGAAAAATAAATTATATATTAATAATAAAGACAATACTTTTACAGAATCTGCTGAAGAATATGGACTTGCTAATACAGGATATTCAAGGCAAGCAGCGTTTTTTGATTATGATAATGATGGCGACCTTGACATGTATTTGATTAATTATCCTGATACAGGGATTAAGTCTAGTCAAATGCCAGAACATGCTCGTAAAATACAAGCAGGAATCATTAAAACCGATTTCTTTTATGAGAATATTGATGGTAAATTTATAGATAAAACAAAAGCGGTAAATATACATAGCTTTGGCTTTTTATTTAGTCCTGCCGTTTCAGATATAAATAATGATAACAAGCCAGATATTTATGTAAGCGCAGATTATGAAGAAGCCGATGCTTACTATCAAAATTTAGGGAATAAAAAATTTAAAAACACTATTAATACTAGTTTTAGACATCTGTCTAATTCTAGTATGGGTGTAGATATTGCTGATATTGATAATGATGGAAATTTAGATATTTTTACCTTAGATATGGCACCGTATGACCACGTACGTTCTAAGATTTATATGAAATCTATGAATCCTCAGAAATTTTATAATATGGAAAAGTACGGTTTTCATAGTCAGTATATGCAAAACACCTTACAGCTGAATAATGGTAACGATACCTTTAGCGAAATAGCACAACTTAGCGGTATTGCAAAGACCGATTGGAGTTGGGGGCCACTGTTTTTTGATATGGATAATGACGGTTATAAAGACCTTTTTGTGAGTAATGGAATTAAGCACAACTTCTTGCTTAAAGACTTGATGAATATAGTTAATGCTAAAAAGAAAAAACTAGGCAGAAACCCTACTCTTGAAGAAATTCATAAAATAGTCCCTACCGAAATCACACCAAATATTGCCTTTAAAAACAATGG
>CAYPAK010000007.1:11047-19111 GCA_964408665.1 uncultured Flavobacteriaceae bacterium
CAATTAGCAGAACTACAACCTGTTCGTGGTTATTTTTCTTCGGTAGCACCAGAGTTTGTTTTTGGTATTGGAAAATTAAATAAAATCGAAAAACTACACATTCGTTGGTCAACAGGAGAAGAAACTATTTTGACTAATGTAAAAGCAAATACAACGCTTAATATTGCCTATGAAACTGCTGAAAAAAGCAAACCAACTCAAGCTAATACTACAAATACATTATTGACAAAAGCTAATTTAGGCATAACCTTTAAACATAAAGAAAACAACTTTAATGATTACCGAAAACAAGTGCTTTTACCGCATAGTCAAGCACAAAATGGGCCTTTTATGACTAAGGCAGACGTAAACGGTGATGGTTTAGCAGATTTCTTTATCGGCGGTGCAAAAGGACAAGCAGGACAATTGTATATTCAAAAGAAAAATGGTACTTTTTCACCTAAAAATGGTGTTTGGACTAAAGATGCTGCTTATGAAGATTTAGGTGTATTGTTTTTTGATGCTGATGGCGATAAAGATATGGATTTATATGTAGTAAGTGGTGGTGCTTATTATCCTGCTGGAGATAAAATGTATCAAGATAGGTTGTATCTTAATAATGGTAAAGGCAGCTTTAAAAAAGCAACAGCTGCATTACCTAAAAAAGCAATTAGCGGGCAAACAGTAATAACTGCCGATGTAGACAATGATGGCGATTTAGACTTATTTGTAGGAGGACGTCTTATTCCAGATAAATATCCTTTTGCTCCAAAATCACAATTACTTATTAATGATGGTAAAGGACATTTCACAGACAAAACCTTTGATTTAGCAACCGATTTAATGCAGCGAAGTGCCATTTCTAGTGCCATATTTACTGATTATGATAATGATGGCGACCAAGATTTAATTACTGTAGGAGAATGGACAGCAATACAAGTCTATGAAAATAACAACGGACAGTTTAAAATCAAAAAAATACCAAATTTGCAAAACACCACAGGACTTTGGTTTAGTATTGCACAAAATGACATAGATGGTGATGGTGATATGGATTATTTTGTAGGAAATCTAGGCGAAAACACTAAATTTAAAACATCACATGGGAAGCAATTTGATATCTATGTAAATGATTTTGATAATAATGGCACTTATGATGTAGTGCTTGCAGGAAAATATAAAGGAAAAATAGTGCCAAGTAGAGGGAAACAATGCTCTAGCGAGCAAGTGCCTGCGCTTAAACAAAAGTTTAAAAGCTATAATGCTTTTGCCAATGCAGGAATTAATGACTTGTACAAACCCGAAAAACTTTCAGGAGGTTTTCATGCTAAAGCAAATTTTACGTATAGTATTTACTTAGAAAACAAAGGAAATGGTTCTTTTAAAATACATAAACTACCTAATAAAGCACAGTTCGCACCAATTCAAGATTTTGCTTTTGTAGATATCGATAAAGATGGTCAAAAAGAGCTGATAACCGTAGGCGATTTATTTCCTGTAGAGGTAGAAACCGTACGATATGACGCTTCTTATGGCGCTGTTTTTAAATTTAAAAATGATAAATTTACAGCGATACCTTTAGCAAAAACAGGGTTTAGTACTTCTGGAGATACGCGCAAAATTATCCAACTAAAAGATAAATTAATTATCAGTAATAATAATGGGGGAGTTGATACTTATAAAATCAATTAATGTTTAAAAACATGAACATCGCGTTGTGGAAATGGAATTTCTATTCCTGCTTTGTCTAATGCTTTTTTACTATTTTCTAACGTATTAAAATACACATCCCAATAATTTTTAGGCTTAGTCCAAGGGCGTACAGCTAGATTTACCGAGCTATCTGCTAGTTCAGAAACACGCACCATTGGCGCTGGATTTTTAAGCACATTTGGGTCTTTACCCATTACGTCAAGCAGTATTTCTTTTGCTTGGTCAATATCTGCATTATACGAAATACCGATGGTTAGATCTACTCTAAATTCGCCTGCTTTGGAGAAGTTTATAATATTACCATTAGATAAAGCGCCATTAGGTATAAAAGCCGTTTTATTAGATGGTGTAAGAATTTTAGTATTGAAAATTTGAATTTCTTGTACTTCTCCAAAAATACCTTGCACTTCTATTAAATCACCTACTTTAAAAGGTTTAAAAACCATAATTAAAGCTCCTCCTGCAAAATTACCCAAAGAGCCTTGCAATGCCATACCTATAGCAAAAGCCATAGCACCAACAGCAGTAATAAGCATGGCTTCCTTTACAATTCCTAGTTTTAATGCAGTAGCAATAATTACTGCAAATTTAAGTATCATACCTATTAAATCTAACGAAAAACGCTTTAAGGTTTCATCTACTTTGAAGCGAGTCATTAGCTTTCTTAATGTATTTATCACTACTTTTGAAAGCCAAAATCCAATTACAAGTATAGCAATTCCTATAATAAATTTTGGTGCAAAATCTTTAGCCCAAGTTATTGTTTTTGCTAGATAATCATTTAATAATTCTTCCATGTTTCTTTAAAATTTTGCCAAAAATACACTTTTATTTAATAGTAGCATCAATTAATTGTAATGCTTCGCTAACTTCTGATGTTGGCAGTTTACATGCTTGTGCTACACAAACATAAATAAGTGTATTATCAGGACTAAATCTATCTTTTAGCAAAGGGAGGTTATTTGCTGTTGCACTTCCTGCTATTAGTTTATTAGGAATATATTTTTGCTGAAATTGTTTCGCTTTAGCTAAAGCATCTTCTCCTACAAAGGCTACTTCGTAGTAATCATCAACGTAATTAAGTAATAAAGCTGCCCAATTACTATAGCCAGCACCATAAGCAGGCATATCGGGTGTCATATTATGAAGCATCTGTCTAGCTGTTTTTTTGTAGGCGTTGTTGTCAAAATAATGACCTAATTTAAATAAGTTTTTAGCCATTATAGAGTTGGATGCAGGAATCACATTGTCTTGTGTTTCTACACTTCTACTAATTAATAGTTTATCACTATTAGAAGTAAAATAAAACATATGGCTGGTTTCATCAAAGAAATGATCAAAGGTGTAATTGGTCAAATTTTTGGCTTTTTGCAGCCATTGTTCATCAAAAGTGACTTCATATAATGCGGTAAAAGCATCTATCACGGCCGCATAGTCTTCTAAATAACCATTAATATTGCTTTTGCCATTCTTGTAATTATGATTCAATCCGCCATCAGGTCGTAATTGTACTTTTGCTATAAAATTGGCATTTTTTAAGGCAATTTCAAGGAATTTTTTTTCTCCAAACACACGATATGCATCAATGTAACCTTTGAGCATTAAACCATTCCAAGAGGTTAATGACTTATCATCTAGGCGAGGTCTTGTTCTTTTGCTTCTTGCCTCAAAGAGTGTTTTTTTCCATTGCTGTACTTTTTTAGTTAAGGCTTCTTGTGATATATTGTGTTTTTTTATAAAATCATCATCGGTAGTTTTTCTAATAAGTACATAGTTGCCATTTTCCCATTGTCCGTAGCTGTTTATACTATAATAATCAGCAAATAAATCATAGTCTTTAGCTAATAATTCTTTTAATTGAGCTGCCTTCCAAACATAAAAAGCACCTTCTTCAAGATGTCCATTTTCATCGGTAGAATCAGCGTCTAAAGAGGAATAAAAAGCTCCTGTTTTGTCCATTAATTCACGTGCTACAAAGGCTAATGTTTCATATACTATTTCCTTATACAACGCATTGGGTTTACTAAGGTAAGCATCACTATAAAGGCTTACTAACTGCCCATTATCATAAAGCATTTTTTCAAAATGCGGCACATGCCATTTGGTATCGGTGCTATAGCGAGAAAAACCGCCACCTATTTGGTCATAAATACCTCCAAGTGCCATTTTATCTAGAGAAAGATAGGTAAAGTCTAGAACTTCTTTATCGTTAAATTGCTTTCCATAACGTAATAAGAATTGATAATTATTAGGTAAAGGAAATTTGTTACGAGCAGCTTTTCGTCCGCCAAAATCATTATCCCATTGTGGTTTCCAGTTAGTAATGATATCTTTTGCTTGGTTTTTATTAAATGAAATAGCGGTGCTATTAATACTTACTAAGTCGCTTTGTTTTATTCCTTGAGCAAGTCTATCGGCGTATTCTTGGGCTTTTTCAGGTTCGTTTTTGTATAAATCGGCAATTTTTTGGAGTACTTGCATCCAGTTTTCTTTAGGAAAATACGTTCCACCATAGAATGGCCTTCCGTCAGGTAATGCAATTGCATTAAGCGGCCAACCACCACTTCCTGTAAGCATTTGCACGGCAGTCATATAGATTTGGTCTATGTCTGGACGCTCTTCTCTATCTACTTTTATACAAATAAAGTTGTCATTCATTAGTTTAGCTACCGTTTCGTCTTCAAAAGATTCGTGTTCCATTACGTGACACCAATGGCAAGCTGCATAACCTATACTTACTAAGATAAGTTTATTTTCTTTTTTGGCTAATGCAAGGGTTTCGTCATTCCAAGCATGCCAGTTTACAGGATTGTGTGCATGTTGTAGTAAGTATGGACTTGTCTCTTTGATTAAGTCATTGGTAAATTGATGCGTTTCTTCCATTTTTTTAGGAGTTTGACTCTGGCAGTTAGCAAATGCAAGCGTTAAGATTAGTAGTAATGCGTATTTAGTCATTGTGTTGTTTTTTTACAAATATATAAATAAAAAGCGTTCTTTATAATGAAACAAAGAACGCTTTTTTTAACTTGTAGTTAAATGCTTTATTTTACTTCAAAAGTAATTTTTACATTTACACGAAATTCTGCAACTTCACCATCTTTTACGGTACAACTTTGTGATTGTACAAATGCAGACTTGATGTGCTTTACACTTTTTGATGCGTGAACTACTGCTTTTTTTGTTGCATCTTCCCAACTCGTATTTGAGTTAGCCATTACTTCAATTACTTTCATTACTGCCATAATCTTATTTTTTTAGTGTTAATTATTATTTAATGCCTTAAAAATACAACAAAAAGCAATAATATCCAATTTTAAAAATTGATTTCTCTTAAAACTCCCTATCTTTGCACAAAATATAATGACGATGGAACGTAAATCAAATAAATCACGAGATAATAAATTTGATAATAAAGGGAAAAGACCTTTCAAAAAGAAATTTTATAAAAAACCAAAACCTTTAGTAGAGAACAAAGATGGTTTAATCCGTTTGAATAAATATGTAGCTAATGCTGGTATTTGTTCACGTAGAGAAGCCGATGTTTACATTGCTTCGGGTAATGTTGCTGTAAATGGAAAAACAGTAACCGAAATGGGGTATAAGGTAAAACCAGGCGATGAGGTTCGCTTTGATGGAACACAGATTAATCCAGAAAAGAAAATGTATGTATTGCTTAATAAACCTAAAAACTTTATAGTATCTACAAGTGATGATAAAGACAGACGCACCGTTATGGAGTTGGTTAACAACGCTGCTAATGTTCGTATTTATCCTGTAGGAAGATTGGATAGATCTACAACTGGTTTGCTTTTATTTACTAATGATGGTGATTTAGCTAAAAAACTAACCAATCCTGCTAGTCGTATAAAGAAAGTATATCAAGTTTCTTTGGCAAATAATCTAAAAATGAAAGATTATAATGAGATTTCTGAAGGGTTTAAGCTAAATGGAAGACTTATAGAAGTTCCTAAAATAGCTTATATTAATGGTGTAAAATCTGAAATAGGTATCGAAATAAACAGCGGACATACGCGCTTAGTTCGCGATATTTTTGAGCATTTTGGCTATACGATTACCAAACTAGATAGAACTTTGTTTTCTAATCTGACCAAAAAGAATTTACCACGTGGAAACTGGCGTTATCTTACCGAAGATGAGGTAAGCAAACTACGAATGGGAAAGTAATTAATTCTTTAAAAATTTAATTTAAAAAAAGTTTTTTAAGTTCTGTAGCCTCTTTCGGGTCTAATTTACCCGAAAGAATAAGGCTTAATTGCTTACGTCTTAATGCTGCTTCGTAGCGTTCCTTTTCTTGCTCAGTTTCAGGTGTTATTGGTGGTACAGCAACAGGAGTTCCTGTTTCATCTACAGCCACAAAGGTGTAAATTCCTTCGTTAGCACGAGTTCGTAAACCACTTTCTCTATCTTCCATCCATACATCTACATAGATTTCCATAGAGGTTCTAAATGCTCGTGATACTTTTGCCTCAACGGTTACTACACTTCCTAAGGGTACAGATTTATTAAAAGCAACATGATTTACCGATGCGGTTACTACTATTCTTCTAGAGTGTCTTCGTGCAGCAATACTAGAAGCTCTATCCATTCTTGCTAGAAGCTCTCCTCCAAAAAGATTATTTAATGGATTTGTTTCTCCAGGAAGTACCATATCGGTCATTGTAGTCAAAGACTCTTTTGGGGTTTTTGCTTGCATTGTTTTAAGTTGTGGAGTAATTAATTAGCATTAACATAAAGCCAAGCCGATTTTGACACAGTACGTTGTAATTTATGTAATGTATTGATAGCCTCTGTTTCATCATTAGTGCTTTTGGCAGCTACTTGATGTAAACCATATTTGTTAACACCAATGATTTGTGCTTCAACACCTTGTTGGCTTAAAAAGCTTATTTGTTTTAAAGCGTTGGATTTGTTTCTAAAAGCGCCAATTATTACATGATATTTAGCTTGAGTAGCATTAGCTTGATTTTCTTCTTCAACGTTTGCTTTTTGGCTAATAGTTACTTCAGGAATCGTTTCGTCAGCAACAAAAATAGTGGCTGTTTGTATCTTTTTTTCTAAAGCTAATTGCTGTTGTTTGGCTATTTCTTGTTGTTGCTTATCACGTTGTGAATTGGTGTACCAATTTGCACTAACAGCCAGTAGTCCGAAACCTATAAGTGCTGCTGCTGCATATTTTAAATACGGCTTTTTTGATGCTTCCTGAGCTATTGCTACGGTTTGAGTTTGTGAAACTACTGTTGCTGGTTTTGTAATAGGTTTTACTACAGGCTTTGCATTAATTGTAGCTAATCCAAAAGCTTTTTTATCAAAATTAGCTACCGATGAAGGTTCAAAAGTAAGTTGATTATTCGTTTTGTATAGAATACCGATGCCTTCAAAACTAATTTTATCACCTTGGTTTAATTGCTTATGCCATGAATTTACTAAGAATAATAATTCTTGTTTTACTTCATTATAATCTTTTGCTGTTTTAGTTGCAATATGATTAATTAATAAACCATCATTATTCAGAATCAATTTATTAAAAGAAACACTGCGTTTAGGCGGATTAATAATTGCTTTACTTGAATTTAAAGTGGCTTTTTCTTGTTGACTTACAAAAGCACCAAATTGTGGAATGATAACACATTCGTGCTCAAATAAAAGTTCGTTTATGTAAGGTGATAAAATCATAGAATACAAAAGTACAAATTATTTTTTGGTTTGAATAAATAAGAATTTATATTTTTTTTAATTCCAATGAATTTCCATCAAAAGTAACATAAGTAAAATGTGTAATCCAATCGCCAGTATTGATATATTTTGATTTTTCATTGAGCGCTATTTCCATAGGTAAATGCCTGTGCCCAAAAAGAAAATAATCATAGTGTTTCTTTTCTAATTTTCGTTTACAATATTGCACTAACCATTCATCATCTTCTCCTAGAAATTTTACATCTTCATCTCCTGATATTAGCTTGTTTTTTACAGATAAATATTGGGCAAGTCCCACGCCTAAGTCAGGATGAAGCCATTTGAAGAAAAATTTAGCCACAGGATTAGTAAAAACTTTTTTCATGCGTTTGTAGCCTTTATCATAAGGGCCTAAACCGTCACCGTGACCTATAAGAAAGCTTTTTTTATTAAAGCTAAATTCTTTAGGTTTAAAATAAACATTAATACCCAATTCTTCTTGTAGATAATCTTTCATCCAGAGGTCGTGATTACCTACAAAAAAATGAATTTTTATGCCTTTGTCTGCAAGATCGGCAAGTTTACCAAGAACACGTACAAAGCCTTTAGGTACAACGTGTTTGTATTCAAACCAAAAATCAAATAAATCACCAAGAATAAATAATTCTTCTAAATCGT
>CAYPAK010000008.1:0-1154 GCA_964408665.1 uncultured Flavobacteriaceae bacterium
AAATTGCGGTTTTTCGGTTAAATAAGCTAAAAAAGGATAAACCATAAAATTACTTGGTGGTATATATACCTCACTTAATTGTTTGATGATAACAGGTTTTTCTCTAGGAACACCTATTTCTTCTTCAAGCTCTCGCAGTGCTGCATCTTGTGCGTTTTTATCAGTGTTTTCTATCTTTCCGCCAGGAAATCCTATTTGGTTAGCATGTACACCTTCGTACATTTTCCGTAAGATAAGTACAAAATGCATTAGACCAGTATTATCAGGATATAAAAGACATATTATAGCAGCTTCTCGAGGTTTTTCAAGAGAATTTTCATTTGTAAATGCCAATTTTCTATTGGGAGGAATCATTTTAAGATGCGAAACTGTTCCTGTCAATTTTGATTTTGCTATCTTTGGAATTATTTTTAAAAACGACTCTAGCTGCATTACGATGAATAAATTATTTTACATAACAATAGTACTTCTTTTTTTTCAATTTTCGTGTACAGAAAAGCGAGAAAAAACTAAAAAAACAATCATTAACAAGGTAAATAAGACAACTACAAATTCATTAACAGTAAAGAAACATAAAAATACTACTAAAAAAAGTCCTTTTCCATTAACCGATAAAACAGCAAAACAATTTTTATTAGATTACGGTAAGAAAAACCAAGAAACTAAAGGGAAAATAAGTACTAAATTTGGCGATATTTACTTTAAGTTATACCAAAATACGCCCTTACATCGTGCCAATTTTGTGATGCTTGTCAAAGAAGGTTATTTTAATAAAACTGTGTTTCAGCGCGTAGTTTTTGAGTTTATTATACAAGGAGGAAGTGATGATACTTGGGATATTGCCAAGCTGAGAAAACACTACGGGAAATACCGTATAAGCCCCGAATTTAAAAATAAACATCGCTTTGGTGCTATGGCTATGGCTAGGCAATGGGAGCTAAACCCTAATAAACTTTCTGATCCTTTTGAGTTTTATATTGTGGTAGATCCTAGAGGAACACATCATTTGGATAAAGAACATACCGTTTTTGGTCAAGTAACCAAAGGGTTTAATGTGCTTCGTAAGATAGAACGTGTAAAGGTTGATGCGCGTGACTGGCCTATTGATGATATTGATTTGAAAATTGAAGTGTATTAAAGTAGAAAGTAGAAAG
>CAYPAK010000008.1:1254-18821 GCA_964408665.1 uncultured Flavobacteriaceae bacterium
AAAAAAAATATTTTGTAACAAATACCGTTCTGAATCGTTTTATAGATACTAACCAATACAATAATTATGCAAGAAACTATTCTTAGCTTAAATAAGTTAACCAAGCATTATGGTGCTTTAAAAGCGGTTTCAAACCTATCATTTGACATCAAAAAAGGTACTGTTTACGGTATTTTAGGGCCTAATGGAAGTGGTAAATCTACCACCTTGGGTATGATACTCAATGTAGTAAACAAAACAAGTGGTTCTTACCAATGGTTTGGCGGAACTGTGGCTACACACGAAGCCTTGAAAAAAGTAGGTGCTATTATAGAACATCCCAATTTTTATCCTTATATGACGGCTTATGAGAATCTTAAATTGGTTTGCAAAATAAAAGAAATTCCTTATCACAAAATAGAAGAAAAACTAGCAATAGTAGATTTATTAGACAGAAAAAATGATAAATTCAAAGGATTTTCTTTGGGAATGAAACAGCGTTTAGCTATTGCTTCTGCACTTATTAATGACCCCGAAATTTTAATTCTCGATGAGCCAACCAATGGCTTAGACCCGAAAGGAATACATCAAATACGTGAAATAATAACCAAAATTGCCGAAACAGGAACTACCATATTACTCGCCTCACATTTACTTGACGAGGTAGAAAAAGTTTGCTCTCATGTGGTGATTATACGCAAAGGAAAAATGCTTTATGCAGGAAGCGTGTCCGCAATGCAAGCTAATGAAGGATTTTTTGAGCTAGCAGCTGCCGATATGACTCAGCTAAAAAACGCATTAGAACAACATCCTGATATTGTAAAGGTTGAAGATAAAACTGATTATTTAAAGGCTTATTTAAAAAATGATTTATCCGCAGCAACTGTTAATGCCTATTTGTTTAACAAAGGCATTGTGCTAGATCAATTAGCCAAAAAGAAAGAGAGTTTAGAACATTTATTTTTAAATTTAACCAAGCAATAATTATGATACGTTTACTACAAATAGAATTTCAAAAAATATGGCTAAGTAACTCCTCTAAAGTACTGATATTTGTCTATTTTGCATTACTTACCGTTATAGCAATGCTTACTATGGTAGAGCTAGACTTTGGTTTTGTGCAAATAAACCTAAGTGAACAAGAAATATTTTCATTTCCATTAATTTGGCATTTTGCTACATATTTTGCAGCGATTTTAAAGTTTTTCTTACTCTTAGTTATAGTTTCTATGGTGGCTAATGAATATAGCAATAGAACATTAAAACAAAATTTAATAGACGGGCTTTCCAAAAAAGAATTTGTATTGTCTAAGTTTTTAATGGTTACCGTATTTGCGCTGCTATCTACTATTTTTTTAGGCTTAATTATTTTGGTCGTAGGTTATATGAATTCAGATTTTACAGCTGGTAATATTCCTTTTAGAGAAATGGAATTTCTCTTAGCCTATTTTGTAAAATTATGGGGCTTTTTCTCCTTTGGTTTATTCCTAGCAATGCTTATTAAACGATCTGCTTTTGCTGTAGGATTTATGCTACTTTGGCAAATACTTGAAGGTATCTTTTACAGCATTATGCGATGGCAATTATTTAGCGAGGCTACTGCAGATAAAATACAACAATTCTTCCCATTAAGTGCTATGTCAAATCTGATTAAACAACCTGTTCAACGTTTAAAGGCCGTAAAAACTTTAGGAGAAATGAGTAAAACAGATGTGTCTTATGACTATGCGGTGCATTTTACTGATATTGCTATCGTTTTGGGATGGACTGCTATTTTTGTATTCTTAACATATTTACTATTAAAAAAGCGAGATTTATAGAATTGACATTTTTAACTATCTTTTTTTTTGCTTTTGACAAATTTAATATCGCTTAATTAGTATTGTTTTAAAAATTATAATTATTCCTTATTTTTAATGTAATTTTTTCAGTAAAACATAGGCAGCTTATAAAAAAAACGTATTTTTGTAGTTATAAATTAACAAAAATACAGCAATCCGCACAATGGATAGATTTTCATTTTTAAATGCTATAAATATTGATTTTATATCAGATTTATACGATAAGTACCGTCAAAACCCAGATGCTATTGATGCAAATTGGCGTGCTTTTTTTCAAGGATATGACTTTGGTTTAGAAGACTATGATGGCGATGCTTTTACCGATAAAGATAATGCTGCAGTTGTAATTCCCGAAAAAATACACAAAGAGTTTCAAGTGCTAGATTTGGTAAATGCCTACCGTACTAGAGGTCACTTGTTTACGAGCACAAATCCTGTGCGAGAAAGACGTGCTTACACGCCGACACTTGCGCTAGAAAATTTTGGATTGTCTCAAGCAGATTTAGATACTGTTTTTGATGCAGGAAACACGCTTGGTATTGGAGGGCAGCCACTACGCGAAATTATAAAACACTTAGATGCTATTTACTGCGAATCTATCGGTGTAGAGTTTATGTATGTGCGTAATCCTGACGAAATTAATTGGTGGAAAAATCAATTAAATATCAATGATAATCATCCTAATTATTCCGTAGATAATAAAAAATACATTTTGTCAAAACTAAACCACGCGGTTACGTTTGAGCATTTTTTGCAAACTAAATATGTAGGGCAAAAACGCTTTTCTATAGAAGGAGGCGAAACGCTTATTCCAGCTATAAGTGTTGCTTTATATAAAGCAACACGTGAGTTTGGTGTAAAAGAAGTAGTTATCGGTATGGCGCATCGTGGAAGGCTAAATGTCCTTACTAATATTTTTAGAAAGCCGGTACGTCAGCTTTTTAACGAGTTTGAAGGTAAAGATTTTGAAGAAAAAGGAATTGCAGGAGATGTAAAATATCACCTTGGGCTTACCTTAGATAAAACCTATAATTCTGGCGAGAAAATTTTAATGAATTTAGTACCAAATCCTTCGCATCTTGAAACGGTAGATGCCGTAGCAGAAGGAATAGCACGCGCTAGAATTGATAAAGAATATAATGGTGACAATAGCAAGTTACTTCCTATTGCAATACACGGAGATGCTGCTATAGCAGGGCAAGGAATTGTATATGAAGTAATCCAAATGAGCCGATTAAAAGGCTATGAAACAGGAGGAACTTTACATATTGTGGTTAATAATCAAATCGGTTTTACTACCAATTACCATGATGCACGTTCTAGTACATATTGTACAGATGTAGCCAAAGTAACGCTATCTCCAGTACTTCACGTTAATGCTGATGATGCAGAAGCGGTTGTGCACGCTATAGAAATGGCTATGGAATTTCGTATGAAATTTAAACGCGATATATTTATAGATTTATTGGGTTATAGAAAGTACGGGCATAACGAAGGTGATGAGCCACGCTTTACGCAACCTAATTTATATAAAGCAATTTCAAAACACCCTAATCCATACAAAATATACGCCGACAAACTAATTGCCGAAGGTACGGTAGATGAAGCGTATGTAAAAAACATTACAGCTAGTTTTAAAGAAACGCTAGAAAAGGCTTTTCAAGAAGCTAAAACAGATAAGCATGCCAAAATAGCACCTTTTTTAGATAAAATTTGGAAAGACTATAAAAAAACTGATCAAAAAGGGATTTTAAAAACGGTTAAAACTACTTATCCTAAAACGAAATTAGCAAAAATCGGTAAAATTATTGCCACCGTTCCTGATGGAGTTAAGTTTATTCGCAAGGCAGAACGTATCTTAAAAACACGTGCCAAAGCACTTTTTGAAGATAATAAAATAGATTGGGGATTGGCAGAATCATTGGCTTATGGCTCGTTGCTAGAAGAAGGGTTTGATGTGCGTATCTCTGGAGAAGATGTAGAGCGAGGTACATTTAGTCATAGACATGCTATCTTACGAGATGAATTAACCGAAGACCGTATTAATTTACTCAATACCAATCCAAATAATAAAGGAGAAATGACCATTTACAACTCACTATTATCCGAATATGGCGTAGTAGGTTTTGATTATGGTTATGCTATGGCAGCACCTAATACATTGACTATTTGGGAAGCGCAGTTTGGAGATTTTGCTAATGGTGCACAAATTATATTTGACCAATACCTATCAGCAGCAGAAGATAAATGGAAGCAGCAAAACGGATTAGTATTGCTATTACCTCACGGTTATGAAGGGCAAGGGTCTGAACATTCTTCAGGAAGAATGGAGCGCTTTTTGCAGCTTTGTGCTGTAGATAATATGATGGTTGCTAACTGTACAACGCCAGCTAATATCTATCATTTATTGAGAAGGCAGATGAAGGTGAATTATAGAAAACCATTAGTAGTTTTTACACCAAAAAGTTTGTTAAGACATCCGCAAGCAGTTTCTACTATAGAAGAGTTATCCGAAGGAAAATTCAATGAAGTAATTGATGATACTTTAGCTAAAAAAACAGTTAAAAAATTAGTATTCTGTACAGGAAAATTCTACTATGATTTATTAGCAAAACGAGAAGAATTAGATAATAAAGAAGTTGCATTAATTAGAATAGAACAATTATTCCCATTACATAAAGAAAAAATTGATAAAATAATTGCGAGTTACCCTAATGCCGAAAACTATGTTTGGGCACAAGAAGAACCTAAAAATATGGGAGCAGCAAGTTATATGCTAATGCATTTTGATAGTAAACCATTAACAATAGTCTCTAGACCTTTCTATGCATCGCCAGCGGCAGGTTCTAGCGCTAGGTTCAAAAGAAGACATCAGCGCGTTATAAACGAAGTTTTTGATATTAAATAAAAGTCTTATTATATTAAATAGTAAGCAATAAAAAATAAATAAATTAAAAAAGTAAAATTATACTATTATGATTTTAGAAATGAAAGTTCCCTCTCCAGGAGAGTCCATTACAGAAGTAGAAATAGCAACTTGGCTAGTAAGCGATGGTGACTATGTAGAAAAAGATCAGCCTATTGCAGAAGTAGATTCTGATAAAGCTACACTAGAACTTCCTGCAGAAGAAAGCGGAATTATAACGCTAAAAGCCGAAGAAGGCGATGCCGTAGCAGTAGGAGCAGTCGTAGCACTTATAGATATGGATGCTAAAAAGCCCGAAGGAACTGCAGCAAAGCAAGAAGAAAAACCAAAAGCAAAGGAAGAGGCTAAGCCAGCAGTAGCTGCTCCAGTAGCTAAAACATACGCTACAGGAACTGCTTCGCCAGCTGCTAAAAAAATATTAGCAGAAAAAAACATAGCCGCTTCTGCAGTAAAAGGAACAGGAAAAGCAGGTCGAGTAACCAAAGATGATGCTCTCAAAGCTGTACCTTCTATGGGAACGCCTACAGGAGTAGCGCGCCATTCGGAACGCAAAAAAATGTCTATGCTTCGTAGAAAAGTAGCGCAGCGTTTGGTAAGTGTAAAAAACGAAACCGCTATGCTTACTACTTTTAATGAAGTAGATATGCAACCTATTTTTGATTTGCGTACACAATATAAAGAAACGTTCAAAGCAAAACACGGCGTGAGTCTTGGTTTTATGAGCTTCTTTACCAAAGCTGTAGTGCGTGCATTAAAATTGTATCCAGATGTAAATGCTATGATAGATGGCGATTATAAAATATTTTATGATTTCTGTGATATTTCTATAGCAGTTTCAGGGCCTAAAGGTTTAATGGTTCCTGTGATTCGTAATGCAGAAACCTTATCGTTTAGAGGAGTAGAGCAAGAAGTAAAACGCTTAGCATTACGTGCTCGTGATGGACAAATAACCGTAGATGAAATGACAGGAGGAACATTTACCATAACCAATGGAGGAGTTTTTGGTTCTATGCTTTCTACACCAATTATAAACCCACCGCAAAGTGCTATTTTAGGGATGCATAATATTGTAAAAAGACCTGTGGTTATAGATGATGCTATTGCTATACGTCCTATAATGTTTGTGGCACTTTCTTATGATCATAGAATTATTGATGGTCGCGAGTCTGTAGGTTTTTTAGTTGCTGTAAAAGAAGCATTAGAGAATCCAGTAGAAATACTTATGGATAACAACCCAGAATTTGCTTTGGAGTTGTAAAAAATAAAATTTGATATAAAAAAAGCATCATTAAATGAGTTTAATGATGCTTTTTTAGTGTTAGTTTATTTCTTTCCTAACTTTTTTTGTACCGTCATACAAATCATATTTTACCAAGCGAGACTCTAAACTCCCATTATAGAGTTTGATGCGTTTGCTTGTGCGAAGTCCTACATGTTTTAAAGCTTCAGTATTTCCTGTTATAAACCAAGCGGAGCAACCTGCATATCCTTTTTTGAGAGTGTCACCTATTTTGCCATAAAAATCACTAATATCTACTGATAAACGCTCGTCATACGGAGGGTTAAATATTAATGTAGTAGGACCTACAGGTTTTTCAGTTTTAAAAAAGTTTTTTTGTTCTAAAGTAATAAATTCTGATAAATCGGCATTTTCTACATTTAATCGGCTCATTTCTAGCGCGGCAGGAGAGCGGTCATAGCCAATTAATTTAGCGCTAAATTCTTTAATGCGTTTCAAAGAACTATTATAGATTAGTTTATATAAATCTTCATCATAATCTTCCCATTTTTGAAAAGCAAAAGACTTGCGGTGTAGCTGTGGAGGTATATTTCCTGCTATCATTGCTGCCTCTGTGAGTATAGTCCCAGAACCACACATAGGATCTATGAGATTGGTGTCACCATTCCATCCTGCAAGTTTTAGTATTCCAGCAGCAAGCACTTCACTTATTGGTGCTTCACTAGAAACTACTTTGTAGCCACGTTTGTGTAACGAATCACCAGAACTGTCTAAAGAAACAGTACAGTTATTATTATAGATATGTATATCTATACGCAAATCAGGGTTTTTAATATCTACATCGGGGCGTCTGCCTAGTTTTGCCATAAAATAATCTGCAATAGCGTCTTTAGATTTTAAAGCAATATATTTACTATGGTTAAAATACGGAGAACTTACCGTAGCATTTATAGCAAAAGTAGTATCTAAATCAAGATATTTAGACCAATTCATTTTTTTTACGTGGTAGTATAAATCATCTTCATTACGAACTTGAAAACGCTTAATAGGTTTTAGTATTTTTATAGCTGTCCTAAGACTTAAATTGGCTTTGTACATAAAGCCAGTATCGCCTACAAAACTTACGTTTCGCACACCTATTTTAGTTTCTCTTGCGCCTAATTCTTTGAGCTCTTTGGCTAATATTTCTTCTAAGCCAAAAAGTGTTTTGGCTACCATTTTGAAGTCCTGATTCATATACTATATTATTTAAGACAAAATAACGACAAATAAAGGAGTAATGAAAATGATAGCCATATATTTATTGGGAAAATGTAAAATTTTGATTTGATGAGATAAAGCAAAAAAATAAGGCAGTAATACTAAAATTACTGCCTTATTGCGTGTTTATAAAATATATTTATTTTCTTTTTTTAATTGTTGTTTTTCCTTTTTTAGGCGCTTGTTTGTAATAATACATGTCATCATCATTAGTGTTATAATCAGAATCGTCATCATTGTAAGGATATGTTATTTCTGAATCATTCCAATTATTATCCCAGTCATCATCAGTTAATGTTTGCCATTCATCATTATAGTAAGTATGCCAAGCATTGTTGTTATTACGTTTTATATGCCCTCTAGTATAAGCTATACGGTTTCGTGAAGTATAGTAAATATGCAAACCTCCTATTTGTTTTACAAGTCCACGTCTGTTGTAGCTTATGTAAACTGTACCAATGCGTTTCACGCGGCTTCTGCTGTCGTAGTTTATAAAGGTGTTTCCTACGCGTCTTACTCTACCATAGTAGTCATGTTCTATGCGAACACCTCTGCGAGGATTACTATAGTTTTCGTAAGTTCGAGGCGCTCCGTAAGTGGCATTATAGCCCGTTCTTCGTCCGCTTCGTCTTGGATGTGTGTTGAAATCAAACTCCCCATTTTTAAAGATTAAGAATTCAACTCCATGTGCTACAAATTGTAGCTGTCTTTGGTTGTAGCGGTTGGTTGTTGGTAAATCATAAGTACTCTTTGCTTCCATCATGGTAAAGCTTAGTACTAATCCTAAGGTAAATAATACTTTTTTCATAACAGTATATTTTAAGTTTTTGCCTACTCTGTTGCTTTTCGGCTTCCGCTATTTGAAATAAATATTTTCAAATAGTGTGCCAAAAGTTTTTTTATAGTTAAATTTGCCCTAATAAATCAGGATATTAGATATTGAAAACTAGAGAATTATTACAAGAAGAAATAAAGCAAAATTCCTTTTGGGATGTTGTGGTTATTGGGGGTGGAGCATCGGGTTTAGGTGCTGCTTTAGATGCTGTTTCTAGAGGTTATAAAACACTTTTGGTAGAACAAGCAGATTTTGCCAAAGGCACATCGAGTAGAAGTACAAAACTAGCTCATGGTGGTGTGCGTTATTTGGCGCAAGGGAATATTCGTTTGGTTTTTGAAGCACTTCGCGAACGCGGATTAATGCAGCGTAATGCACCACATCTTTTTAGTAATATTTCTTTTGTAATTCCTGCTTATGCTTGGTGGGCAATTCCGTTTTATACCATTGGGCTTACTATTTATGATTTAATGGCAGGACGAAAAAGTTTTGGAAGGTCAAAACCTCAAACTAAAATGAAAGTGCTTAAAAAATTACCTACAATTATTGCTAAAAAACTTAAAGGCGGTATTTTGTATCATGATGGGCAATTTGATGATGCGCGTTTGGCTATTAATCTGGTGCAAACTATTGTAGATAATGGAGGTGTGGCACTTAATTATACCAAAGTAATAGGTTTTACTAAGGAAAATGAGAAAATTACAAGCGTAAAATTAAAAGATACTTTAACAGATGAACTTTTTGAAGTAAAAACAAAAGCTGTGGTTAATGCAACAGGTGTTTTTGTTAATGATGTTTTGCAATTAGATAACCCAAAAGCACGAGATATTGTTCAAGCAAGTCAAGGTGTTCATATTGTTTTAGATAAATCATTTTTACCTTCTAAATATGGTTTAATGATACCTAAAACACGTGATGGTCGTGTGCTTTTTGCAGTGCCTTGGTATGACAAAGTTATATTAGGTACTACCGATGTTCCTAAAGAAAAGCATCTTTTAGACCCTATTGCTACAGCAGAAGAGATAGATTTTATATTAGAAACAGCGAGTCAATTTTTAACAAAAAAACCTACACGGAAAGATATAAAAAGTGTCTTTGCAGGTTTGCGCCCATTAGCAGCGCCAAAAGAAGGTAAAACTAAAACTAAAGAAATTTCTCGCGGGCATAAAATTTACACTACAAAATCAGGAATGGTAACGGTTATAGGAGGGAAGTGGACAACCTATCGCCAAATGGGAGAAGATGTAATTGATAAAGTGCAGCAAACGGCTAATTTTGAAGTTAAAGCTAGCCAAACAGCAAATATGAAAATACATGCTTATCAAATTTCAACGGATAATACAGCCTTAGCTTATTATGGAAAAGATACACAATATATTAATGCTTTAATTGCATCAGATAAAGCATTAGCTAAGCCGTTAAGCGAAAAGTCTAATATAATTGCTGCTCAAGTTGTTTGGGCTTGCCGTAATGAATGGGCGCAAACTATAGAAGATGTTTTGGCAAGACGTAGTCGTTTACTGTTTTTGGATGCAGCCGAAAGTATAGCTATTGCTCCACGAGTAGCTCAAATTATGGCTAAAGAATTAAAACTTCCTAAATCTTGGGAAGAAAAACAAATTATAGAATTTACTAGATTAGCTAAAACCTATTTAATATAAAACCAACTCTTTTAGGCTATTTTCAAATCTATTTTTAGCTAAAAATTGTTCTTCTAATTTTGGGTCAAAAGGAATTGGTGTATCTAAACTTGCTACACGTTTTACAGGTGCATCAAGGTGTTCAAACAATTCATCGCTTATCATTGCAGCGATATCTGAAGCAATACCGCCAAACATGGTATCTTCTTGAAGGATAATTACTTTATTTGTTTTCTTTATAGATTCAAAAATAGCATCTTTATCTAGTGGCATTAAGGTGCGTAAATCAATTAAATCTGCTGAAATATCAGGGTTTTTGTTTAGTGTTTCTAATGCCCAATGCACGCCTGCTCCATAAGTAATTATCGTCACGTCATTACCTTCTTTTAGTAAAGCCGCTTTGCCAAGTGGCAACGTGTAGTAGTCAGTAGGAACTTCTTGGTATATAGAGCGGTATAATGCTTTGTGCTCAAAAAACAACACAGGGTTTGGGTCTGCTATTGCCGTAGCTAATAAACCTTTTGCATCATAAGGAAAAGCAGGAAATACTACTTTTAACCCAGGTGTTTTGGTGTACCAAGCCTCATTTGTCTGACTGTGAAAAGGGCCTGCGGCAACACCAGCGCCACAAGGCATACGTACTACTACATCGGCATTTTCTTCCCAACGGTAATGTGATTTTGCTAATAAATTTACAATAGGATTAAAACCAGTACTTGCAAAATCAGAGAATTGCATCTCCATCACAGCTTTCATGCCGTTTACCGATAAGCCATAAGCTGCGCTTACTATTGCAGATTCGCATATTGGTGTGTTACGCACACGTTCTTTGCCAAAAGCTGCTACAAAGCCATCAGTTATTTTGAAAACACCACCGTATTCAGCTATATCTTGTCCCATAATGACTAAATTATCATAGCGTTCCATACTTTGCTTTAGTCCATTAGAAATGGCATCTACAAGGCGTATTTTTTCGGTTTCATCGTTTGGTTTTTCTTCTTGAAAATCAAAATCTTTATAAACATCGTTTAATTCGGTTTCTAAATCTACTGTTATATTAGGTTCTTGAATTGCTTGTTGCCAGTTTTCATTAATTTTATGAAGTATTTCTTTTTTATAGTTAACTTCATCTACTTCATTAAGTATTCCAGCTTCTTTAAGAAATTGCGCGTAGTTTTCTAGCGGGTCTTTTGCTGCCCATTCATCCATCAGTTCTTTTGGCACATATTTAGTGCCACTTGCTTCTTCGTGCCCACGCATTCTAAAGGTTTTGAACTCTAAGAATATAGGTCTGGGATTTTCTCTTACGGAAGCAGCTAATTCGTTTACTTTATTATATACTTCTAGTATATTATTACCAGCTATTATATGGCTTTCCATACCATAACCGGCAGCTCTGTCGGCAAGATTTTCTACATTAAATTGTTCTGAAACAGGAGTTGATAAACCATAACCATTGTTTTCTATGCAAAATAACACAGGTAAATTCCATACAGACGCTACGTTCATGGCTTCATGAAAATCACCTTCACTAGTTCCGCCATCGCCAGAAAAAACTGCGGTTACTTTCTTGTTTTTTTGTAGTTTGTCTGCAAGCGCAATTCCGTCTGCAATACCAAATTGAGGGCCTAAATGCGAAATCATACCAACCAAATTGTATTCTTGTGTACCAAAATGAAAAGAGCGGTCGCGTCCTTTACTAAACCCATTAGCTTTACCTTGCCATTGTGAGAATAATCGGTATAATGGAATTTCTCTAGTAGTGAAAACACCAAGGTTTCTATGCATTGGTAAGATGTATTCATCATTATTTAAAGCACTTGTTATACCTACACTTATTGCTTCTTGACCAATACCACTAAACCATTTGGATATTTTACCTTGACGTAGTAGAATAAGCATTTTTTCTTCTATCATTCTAGGTAATAACATGGCTTTGTAGAGCTCGATTAATTTATCATTAGATAAATCTCCTTTTTGGTATGAAATCGTTTTCATTCTTGTAAATTTAATCAGTTTTCAAAAGTAAAAAAACTTTAAGTAATTACACCAAATTATTTTAACTATATTTGTTTTTTTATTATTAATAAATAGCAATTATGAAAAATATACCAAGTGTTAATCTTGCTGATTTTTTATCAGGAGACGAAACTAGAAAGCAAGCTTTTGTAAATCAAATCGGTAAAGCCTATGAAGAAATAGGATTTGTAGCTTTAAAAGGTCATTTTCTGTCAGATGATTTGGTAGCAGATTTATATAAAGAAGTAAAGAATTTTTATGATTTACCCTTAGAAACCAAATTAAAATATGAAGACGATAATGGCGGTCAGCGCGGTTATACTTCTTTTGGAAAAGAACATGCTAAAGATAAGCCCGAAGGCGACTTAAAGGAATTTTGGCATTTTGGGCAAGAAGTAACCGATGGCGATGCTATCGCTTCAGAATATCCTGCTAATGTGTACTGTGAAGAAGTTCCTGGCTTTAATGAAAAAGCACGTGAGGCTTATGAAATGCTTGAAAAAACAGGAAAATATGTATTGCGTGCCTTAGCATTGTATCTTGGTTTAGATGAATTTTATTTTGATAAATGGGTGCATAACGGAAATAGTATTTTACGACCAATTCATTATCCGCCTATCGTTGGAGAGCCTAAAGGCGCTGTTCGTGCTGGTGCTCACGGTGATATTAATTTAATCACACTACTTATGGGAGCTTCGGCAAGTGGACTTGAAGTGCAAAATAAGCAAGGCGAATGGATTGCCGTTACGGCATTGCCAGAGCAATTAGTCATTAATGTTGGTGATATGCTAGAGCGTCATACCAATAATAAACTGCGTTCTACAATACATAGAGTGGTAAATCCGCCAAAAGAAGACTGGGATAAACCACGATTTTCTATACCGTTTTTCTTACACCCACGAAGTGAGATGCCATTAAACTGTCTCGATGTTTGTGTTGATGAAAATAACCCAAAACAACACGATGATATCTTGGCGGGAGATTTCCTAAATCAGCGTTTGAAAGAAATAGGTTTAATGAAGTAATAACTTTGTAATGTATAATAACTCAACACCAATGAATTTTTTAATATTAACCATTGCATTGCTTGGTTTTTCATTAAAATTTAAAACCTCTTGCTTACTTTGTAGTCAAGGTTTGGTTTTGCTAAGTATTGGGACAGGAATTTATGCCATGTATGTATATTATAAAATAGGACAGTGGCGCAAAAAATAAAACAATGAAAAAATCAAAAAAACATACAAGTTTATCCGATTTGGGAGGTATGGTTTTCTCTACTAATTCAGATTTTGAGTTTGATAATTCAACCGATAATGAACAATTAGCAAATAACGAGCAATATCTTGAAGCACATTTTTCTAATAAAGGGCGAGGCGGTAAGACAGTGACCGTTATCAAAGGTTTTGAAGGTGCTGCTGATGAACTAAAAGCATTAGCTAAACTACTTAAAGCAAAATGTGGCGTAGGCGGTTCTGTAAAAGATGGCGATATTATTATTCAAGGAAAATTCAGAGATAAAATAATTGAAATCCTTAAAAAAGAAAACTACAACGTAAAGCGTGTTGGCGGATAATAAATACTTTAAATAAGTACTAAAAATGACATTTGTAAAAACAACAGAATCAGATTCGTATTACGATAACCTTGAGCAAATGACTGTTCAAGAATTATTAATAAATATTAATAAAGAAGATAAAACCGTTCCACTTGCAGTAGCAAAAGCTATTCCTGAAATTACCGTTTTAGTTAATGAAATTGTAACACGATTAAAGCAAGGCGGAAGACTTTTCTATATGGGAGCAGGAACAAGTGGACGTTTGGGAGTGCTAGATGCTTCGGAATGTCCGCCTACATTTGGAGTGCCCGATGATGTTGTTGTAGGCTTGATTGCAGGAGGCGACAAAGCCATACGCAAAGCGGTAGAAAACGCCGAGGATGATAGTAATCAGGGCTGGGAAGACTTGAAACAATTTAATATTTCTGCTAAAGATGTGGTGATTGGTATTGCTGCATCAGGAACAACGCCTTATGTTATTGGAGCGTTAGAGCAATGCAATAAAAACGAAATAGCAACTGGTTGTATTACGATGAATGCGGGGAGTCCGTTAGCGCAAGTCGCTCAATTTCCTGTGGTAGTTGTAGTAGGCGCGGAGTTTGTAACAGGAAGTTCGCGTATGAAAGCAGGAACAGCTCAGAAATTAGTGCTTAATATGATAAGCACGAGTGTAATGATACAATTAGGTCACGTTAAGGGTAATAAAATGGTAGATATGCAACTTAGTAATAGTAAGCTCGTAGCTAGAGGAACCAAGATGATAATGCAACAAACAGGTTTGGATTATGCTAAAGCCGAAACCTTATTATTAAAACATGGAAGTGTACGAAAAGTAACCGATTTATTTAAGAAGAAATAGATTAATTATTGTTTATTTGCAGTAAATAAAAAAATGAAAATACCATTGAAAAAATATAAAATAGTACTACTAATTTTAGCAATTAACAGCTTTGCTTTTGCACAAAAAGATAGCATAAAATTAAATGAAACTAAGCTCGAAGAAGTATTGGTCTATGCCAATCCTTCGCCAAAAGCATTGAGTGATTTGGCTAGAGTAGTGACTGTAGTTAGCCAAAAAGAGTTAGCAACAAGTACTGCTAATTCGTTGTACGGTATTTTAAACGGTGTAGGAACGGTTGATATCCAAAATAGAGGTACAGCGCAGGCCGACATCTCTTTGCGTGGCGGTTCTTTTGATCAAACACTATTAATGCTTAATGGTATTGCTATTAATGATCCGCAAACAGGGCATATGAACCTCAATTTGATGTTTGATAAAGATGATGTAAAGCAAATAGAAGTGCTTAAAGGTTCAGGATCTAAAATGTTTGGAGCTAATGCGTTTTCTGGAGCAATTAACTTTGTGATTGACCCTAAGAAAAAAAATGAATTGAAATTTAAAGCTGGAGTTTCAGATTTTAACAGTTATGAGTTGGGTTTTACAATTAATAATAGTTACAAAGGTTGGCAAAACTACCTGAGTGTATTAAAAAAACAATCCGATGGTTTTATTTATAATACAGCGACCGACAGTAAAAATCTATTCTTTATGAGTAGCGGTAATTTAGGTAAAGTAAAACTTAGTTTTATTTACGGACTCAATGATAATGATTTTGGTGCTAATTCCTTTTATCATTGGGCATCAAAAGAACAACAAGAGCATATACGTACACAACTAAGTGCTTTGAAACTAAATTTTGGTAAAAAACTCAAAAACGAAGCGCAATTTTACTGGAAACGTAATTATGATAAGTATATTTGGAAACCGATATATCCTGCAAATTTGCATAGAACAGATGTTTATGGTTTTAAAAACACCTTACATATCAATGAAAAACTATCTTTTTTAGTAGATGTTAAAAAAGAAAAGATGCTTAGTAACAGTATGGGCTTAGCACTCGATGACGCCGTTGCTGTTCCTAAGGAAGCGGATAAATATTATACTAAAGGAGTGACGCGAACTAATGCTACTTTTTCATTAAATTACCAATATAATAAAAACAACTTTTTATTAGCAACAGGTGTTAATGCCAATTACAATTCAGCATTTAATTGGAACATGGCAACAGGAGTGGAGTTAAGTAAAAAATACGCGCATATTTCGCCATATATAGCTATAAATACGGCGTATCGTTTACCTACATTTTTTGATTTGTATTATAATTCTTCTAGTAATGAAGGGAATCCCGATTTAAAGGCAGAAAAAGCCATTACTTATGAAACAGGAATTAAATATAATGCTGCTTTTCTTTCGGGAACTGCTTCGCTATTCGCTAGAAATGGGCGAGATGTAATAGATTGGGCAAGACCAGAAGCTAATACTACGGCAAAATACCGTTCACAAAATATAGCCCAACTTACTACTTATGGTGCAGAAATGAATGTTAAAATTCATCCAAAGCAGTTTTGGAAGGGAAGTCCTATTAATTATGTTAACTTTTCGGCAACTTTACTTGACCAAAACCAAAATTTAAACGGACAGTTATCTAAATACGCTTTCGTGTTTTTGAAGAGTAATTATAATTTAGCTATAAATCATCGTGTTTTAAATCGTATTAATGCTACTTGGGAACTAAAATACGCTTCCCGTTCAGGAACTTATGCAAGTTATGAAACAGGACTGATTCAGTCTTTTTCGCCATATTTTGTAATGAATTTTCAAGTAAAATATCAGCATAAAAACGTAGCAGCTTATATGCGTGTGGCTAATGTAACAAATACACATTATTATAATACAGGAAGTTTGCCACAAGCAAGTCGTTGGGCAGGCTTAGGACTTACTTACTCGTTTAAATACTAAATAGATGGATCATATAAAATTAAAAAAAAGCCTTAAATTATTTGCTTTATCATTGCCACTTATGATTGTAGGTCCTGTAGTGCTTACCGCAGGAAATGTGGCAAAAAATGGCCATAAAAATATGCCGCTTATGGTTTTGGGTGTTCTTATATTATTTGGAGCAATGCTTGTTTTGGTTTTAGCAATAGCAGCATTTAGCAAAGCATTATTTGATGATTAAATAAGTTGTAAGAGTGAAAAAAAATATCTTTTTTACTAAATTATTGCAATGGGAATATTGGCCAAGTTTTATGTTTTATGCGCCCATTATTCCGTATTGGCTATACCTTTCTGCTAAGGCTAAATCTTTTACTTTTTGGGATGCTACAAATCCTGCGATTCACCGAAGTGGTAACGGTACAGAATCAAAATATGAAACGATAAAACTTATACCAGAAAAATATCGCCCTAAAACAATTTTGGCTAAAAAAAACACTTCATTTGTTGCGGTTAAAAAAGCATTAACCGAAGCTGATATTGCCTTTCCACTGATTGCAAAACCCGATATAGGTTTTAGAGGCTTGTTAGTTTCGAAAATAGATAATTTAGAAGGTTTAGAAAAGTATTTAAAAAAATATCCTTTAGATTTTCTTATTCAAGAATTGATTACTTATCCTAATGAAATGGGTGTTTTATATTATCGTGTACCTAATATTGATAAAGGTGAAATAACTTCTATTACGGTTAAAGAATTCTTAACAGTTATAGGAGATGGAGTGGCTACGATTAGCGAATTAATAACTAATGATATAAGGGCTTTTTTATATTTATCTTATATACAAGAAACGGGTGTTGATTTGAATAGAATTCCTCAAAAAAATGAAGAAGTACGCTTATTAAATATAGGGAACCATTGTAAAGGCGCACGTTTTCTAAATGGAAACCATTTGATTGATGAAAAATTGACCAAAGTATTAGACAGTATAAATGCAGAAATACCCGATTGGTATTATGGGCGTTTAGATGTTCGTTACAATTCGCTAGAAGAATTTAAACAAGGCTTAGCTTTTAAAATTTTAGAAATAAATGGGGTGATCTCCGAGCCAACACATATCTATGATGCTGCTGTTAAAACAATGAGTTATTTTAAAGCAGTACGCACTATAAAAGAGCATTGGCAAATTATTTATAAAATAGCCATGTACAACATCAGTACAAGACAGTTAAAAACACCGAGTTTAAAACAAGCATTAGGTGAGATAAGTAGATTGAAAAAATATACTAAAAAAATAACAAAATTAGCCCAATAAAGCTTCACGTGGTGTAGTAGGGTTGTAGCCAAAATCTTCGTCAGGGAGCGCAATGCCTAAGCTATTAATTAAATAACCCAAACTTGCAAAGTGATGAATAGCATGACTGTGAGCCTGTATAAGCGCCGCAGCAAGCGTGTAGTTTGCGGTTACTTCACCAAGCCCTAAATCATCTTTTACCGA
>CAYPAK010000009.1:0-9394 GCA_964408665.1 uncultured Flavobacteriaceae bacterium
TGATTGTCTTTACGCACGTCTAGCTCTTTCATATAAAGTGTATAGATACCAGTTGCAGTAGCATTTGCACCAAAGTTATAATAACTATTTCCGCTTGCCATTACTGTGCCATCAATATATAACGAATCTGCACTAGTAGCATTGGTGCTAGTTACTGTGTTTGTGTAGTTCCAGTAGTTGCCAGTTGCTAAGGGTAGATAGTCATAATAGCTTGTAGCAGGTGGTGTAGGTTGTGTGTCAGACGGACATCCGTAAAACAGAAAAGATAAAACCGTAACAAATGTGATAATTCTAAAGATTTTCATAAGATAATTTTTTATTGTTAGCACAAATATAACTATTTTTACGAAAAATAAAAGAAATTATGCATAATACGCTAGGAAATATATTTCAATTAACAACTTATGGAGCTTCTCATGGTCAAGCTATTGGAGGGATATTGACAGGATGTCCAGCAGGAATTACACTTGATTTAGATTTTATTCAGCAGGAATTAAACAGACGAAAACCAGGGCAATCTAAAATCACTACACAGCGAAAAGAAGCAGATGAAGTTGTGTTTCTTTCAGGAATTTTTGAAGGAAAAACTACAGGAATGCCTATTGCTTTTCAGATAGAAAACACCAATACGCGTTCCAAAGATTATGCACATATAAAAGACGTTTACAGACCTTCTCATGCTGATTTTACCTATCAAAAAAAATACGGTATTCGTGATTATAGAGGTGGCGGACGTAGTAGCGCTAGAGAAACGGCTAATTGGGTTGTGGCAGGTGCTATTGCCAAACAAATTATAGGTAAAATGCAAATCAATGCATTTACTTCTTCGGTGGGAAGTGTTTTTATAGATAAACCCTATCAAGCCTTAGACTTTTCTAAAACAGAAAGTAATATCGTGCGTTGCCCAGATAGTGATACCGCTGCAAAAATGATTGCTCGTATTGAGGAAATAAAAAAGCAAGGCGATACTGTTGGAGGCACGGTTACTTGTGTTATTAAAAATGTACCTGTTGGTTTGGGAGAGCCTGTTTTTAATAAACTGCATGCTGCGCTTGGACAAGCGATGCTTTCTATTAATGCAGTCAAAGGTTTTGAATATGGAAGCGGCTTTTGCGGTGCTAAAATGACAGGAAGTGCGCACAATGATTTGTTTAATGCAGATGGCACTACCAAGAGTAATCTTTCTGGAGGGATACAAGGCGGAATTTCTAACGGTATGGATATTTATTTTAGAGTAGCGTTTAAACCTGTAGCCACGCTTATGCAAGAGCAAGAAACCATAGATAAAGCTGGGAATATAGTAAAAATGCAAGGAAAAGGACGCCACGACCCTTGCGTTGTGCCACGTGCCGTTGTTATTGTAGAAAGTCTTGCAGCGATGGTTATGGCAGATTTTAGTTTATTAAATAAATTGACAAAAATATAATGCATCCAAATCAATTTTATAAAGCAAATGTAGCTCATTTTACAACCGCATTATCAAAACTCAAAAAACAACTTTTTATACTAAGTTTAGTGCGTTTTACAGTTTTTGTAATGACTTTTTATGGAACTTATCTACTGCGTGATACTACAAAATATGCCGTATTATTATTTGTAATAGGAATAGCCGTTTTTTTATTTTTGGTGGGAAAATATACCGACAAAGAAGCGAAAACATCAAAAACAAGAGCTTTAAAAGAACTTAACGAATTAGAACTTACTGTAGCGGCAGGCGATATCAGTCAGTTGGCAACAGGAGCGGAGTTTGTCAATCCGCAGCATTATTATAGTTACGATATAGATTTGTTTGGCGAAAAATCGTTTTTTCAATTTTTAAATAGAACAGCTACTCAAGCAGGAAAAGAAAAATTGGCAGCACTACTAACGGCTAATGATACTGCTGCTGTAGTAGAAAAACAAGAAGCTATAAAAGAATTATCAAAAAAAGGGATTTGGACACAAGAATTTAGAGCGGTAGCAAGTTTGATTGGTAGTGAAGTTTCAATAGCAAAATCAACACGTTGGCTTGAAAGTTATAAATCGTTTTTACCCAAATATATAAAGCATTTACCTAAAGTATTTGCACTAGGAACGATACTAGTTGCCTTAGCTGTATATTTTGATTTTTTGACTAGAGGTTTTTTTTATGCTTGGTTTGCATTAGGATTAGTTATTACAGGAAAACATCTCAAAAATATAAATAATTTATATCATAAAGTGTCTAAACTAAAAGATACTTTTGTTCAGAACCAACAGCTCATTTCATTACTAGAAAATGAGGATTTCACTTCAGATTTACTTCAGAAAAAGAAAAGCGTAATAAGCAGAGATGGAAAACCTGCTTCGGCTATTTTGAAAGAATTTTCAAGTGCTTTGGAAGCTTTTGATTATCGGAATAATATTATTTTTGCTGTTTTTGGTAATGCGTTATTTCTTTGGGATTTAAAGCAAAGTTACCGCATAGAGCAATGGCTTGAAAGTTATAGCAGTAAAGTAGCACAATGGTTTGAGACGATTGCTTTTTTTGATGCCGAAATTTCATTGGCAACTTATGCTTTTAATCATCAGAGTTATATTTACCCAAATCTTGTTACGAATAACACTTGCTTTAATGCCGAAAAACTAGGGCATCCATTATTACCAGAAACAAAACGTGTGGATAATGATTTTAATATTGATAACAAGCAATTTTTTATCATTACAGGGGCAAATATGGCAGGGAAAAGCACGTTTTTGCGAACTGTTTCCTTGGCTATTATTATGGCAAATACAGGACTTCCTGTTTGCGCTAAGAATATGGACTATAAACCTATAAAACTCATTACAAGTATGCGAACTTCAGATTCTTTGTCTGATGATGAGTCCTATTTCTTTTCGGAGTTAAAGCGTTTGAAATTTATAGTAGATGAGGTAAGTAAAGAAAGCTATTTTATTATTTTAGATGAAATACTAAAAGGAACAAATAGCACCGATAAAGCCGAAGGGTCGTACAAGTTTGTAAAACGTCTTTTAGGTACAAAAGCCACAGGAATAATAGCTACGCACGATTTGAGTTTATGTCGTTTGGAAAACGAAGAAAAAGCGATAGCAAACCATTATTTTGATGCCGAAATTACTAATGATGAATTATTTTTTGATTACACCTTCAAAAAAGGAATTTGTCAAAATATGAATGCTTCTTTTTTGTTAAAAAAAATGGATATTGTCTAAAGCATTTTTATATTATTTAATTGCTTATGTTTGTAAAATAAAATAATCTAAACTAAAAAAAATGAAAAAATTAATTGTAAGTCTTGCAGTATTATTTGCATTAAGTTCTTGTACTGATAATACAAAAAAAACAGACACAACAAGTGTTAAAGATGCTAAAACAACAACCGCTACAACACCCGAAACAACCGTAAAAGATGGCACGTATAGCACTATAAAAACAAACAAAATAGCTTGGGGAGCAAGTCATCTTGGAGGTGTTTCGCCACGTTTTGGTTTTGTAAAAGCAGGAAAAGTATCATTTGCTGTAGCTGATAATGCTTTAAAATCTGCTGAGGTAGCAATGGATTTGAGTAGTCTAACGGTTACAAGTTTTCCCGAAGGTGATGATCGTAATGATTTGACAAAACACCTTAAATCTGCTGACTTTTTTAATGTAGCAAAATATCCAAATGCTACTTTTGAATTGACTAAAGCAACAAAAATTGATGGTGATTATAATACGGAATTAACAGGAAATTTAACCATTTTAGACAAAACCAATAGCGTTACATTTAAAGCAAATGTTATGATTAGCCCAGAAGCTATTAAATTACAATCAGAAAAATTTGCTATAGATAGAAAAAAATGGGGTTTAACATATCACACAGAAGGTACTGTTGGTGTTCCTAAAGATTATTTAATAGCAGATGATGTTACTTTTCAAATTGATTTAGAAGTAACGAAATAGTTTAAATTAATTATCAAATCGTAAAATTACGATAGATTTATTTGCTTGTTTAATTTATTAATCGTAATTTTGCGATGAATTAAAAATATAACAATTATGAAAACTATAAAAATATTAGGAACAGGCTGTGCAAATTGCAAAACAACCGAAGAAGTTGTTCGTAAAGTAATAGTAGATTTAAACCTAGAAATCGCCGTAGAAAAAGTAGAAGACATTATGGATATTATGAAGTATGACGTAATGAGTACGCCAGCTTTGGTAATAGATAATACTGTAAAAATTAAAGGACGCGTGCCAAGTTATGATGAAGTTAAAACTTTGTTAGTAGCCGATTCATGCTGCGATGATACTGCATCTTGTTGTGATACCACTGATGCATCATCTTCTTGCTGTGAACCTAGTGAAGATACATCATCTTGCTGTGCAACTGAAGCGGAAGAAGATACAAATTCTGGTTCTTGTTGCTGTTAATTAATTAGATTTTGAAAATTCTAATTCTTTGTACAGGAAATTCGTGCCGCAGCCAAATGGCAGCAGGTTTTTTAAAATCATTTAATAGTGATTTAGAAGTGTTTTCTGCAGGGACAAAACCAAGCAATCAAGTGCACCCTTTGGCTATTCAAGTAATGGAAGAAGCTGGTGTAGATATTAGTCAAAGCAAACCAATGCATCTTGATATGTATTTGGACGAGGCATTTGATTATGTAATTACCGTTTGTGGTGATGCTCAAACTAATTGTCCTGTTTTTACAGGAGAAGTTTCGCAGCGCTTGCATATTGGTTTTGAAGATCCTGATAAATTAACAGGAAAAAGCGAAGAAGTTTTGAATAATTTCCGAAGAATTAGAGATGAAATTAAAATACAATTTAACACGTTTTATAAATCATTAAATATATAATTATGCACTATTTAAAATATACAATTATCCTTTTAGCGTTTAGTTTTTTTGCTTGTAATAATGAGAATTCTACTAAAGAAAAAGCAGTTGAAACTGCTCAAATGACCTTTATGGAATTAGGTTCTACACGTTGTATTCCTTGCCAAAAAATGGAAAAAGTCATTGAAGAGGTTAAAAAAAATTATCCTAAAAAAGTAAATACTATTTTTCATGATGTTTGGACAAAAGAAAAGGAGCATTTTGCAGATGATTATCATATAGACGCTATTCCAACACAGATTTTTTTAGATAAAAATGGCAAAGAGTTTTTTCGTCATGAAGGCTTTTTTCCTTATGAAGATTTGAAAAAAATTATAGATGCACAGTTAAAGAAATAACCATGTTTCGTTGGATAGAACTTTTAGCAGATTGGTTGGTTTATGATTTGTTGCATTTAGATAAAAATGCACATTTAGCCGAAGCTTTGCATTTTTTTATATACGATAGTATCAAAATTTTATTGCTATTAACGTTTGTTATTTTTTTAATGGGTATCGTTAATAGCTATTTTCCTATAGAAAAAGTACGTAATTACCTTTCTAGAAAAAAATTATACGGTTTAGAATACCTTATGGCATCATTATTTGGTGTGGTAACACCTTTCTGTTCTTGCTCTTCTGTACCACTTTTTATAGGCTTTGTGCGCGGAGGAATTCCCTTGGGAGTTACCTTTGCATTTTTGGTAACATCGCCTTTGGTTAATGAAGTTGCCATAGGACTTTTTATAGGACTTTTCGGTTGGAAAATAACGGCTATTTATGTATTTAGCGGTGTAGTTTTAGGAATGATTTCGGGTGTGATTTTACAAGGGATGAATTTAGAACACTTACTAACGCCTTGGGTTAAGGAAGTTTTGGCTAATGCGCAACGTGAGCAAGATGCTTTTCAAGAAGAAAAAACACCCTTTAAAGCACGATTACCTATAATTTATAATGAAGCAAAAAAAATATTAGTGGGCATAATACCATATGTCTTAGTGGGAATAGCCGTAGGCGGATTAATGCACGGTTACGTGCCTACAGGTTTTTTTGAAGAATATTTGAGTAAAGATAATCTTTTTGCCGTGCCAATGGCAACAATATTAGCCGTGCCGATGTATTCTAATGCTTCTGGAATATTGCCTGTGGTACAAGTTTTGGTAGCCAAAGGCGTGCCCATAGGAACGGCAATAGCCTTTATGATGGGCGTTGTAGCGTTGTCGCTTCCTGAGGCAATGTTGCTCAAAAAAGTAATGACTACAAAACTAGTAGCTATTTTCTTTGCGGTAGTAACGCTATGTATTATCCTTTCGGGATATTTGTTTAATATAATTTTGTAACTTTACCCTTAAATAATTTATTTTATGAAAAAAATCACAACACTATTTTTTATTGCAACACTTTTACTAGTTTCTTGTAATTCAAATAAAACAAAAAACACAGACAAAAATCTTACTGACTTAGGAAAAGACCGAATAGAAATTTTAGATTTTTACGGAAAACACCGTTGTACCTCGTGCGTAAATATAGAAAATCACACTAAAAAAGTTTTGGATAACTATTACAAAAAAGAGCAAGAAAGTAAGCAAGTTGTTTTTAAATTAATACAGTGGGATATTCCAGAAAATGAGGCTATAACCGATAAATTTATGGCAGCAGGAACCTCATTGTTTATTTATAGAATAAAAGACGGCAAAGAGTATGTTTCTGATATTTCTGATTTTGCTTTCAAAAAATCAGCTGATGCTGTAGCTTTTGAAAAAGGCTTTAGAGAACGCTTAGATGCGGAACTTAAAAAGCAATAAATGGATTACCTAAATCACTTAATAGAAAGTATAAACATACCAATACTTACCGCTTTTTTATTAGGGTTAATGACGGCAATAAGTCCCTGTCCTTTGGCTACAAACATTACGGCTACGGCTTATATTTCTAAAAATATAACAAGTAAAAAAAAGGTTTTTTTAAGCGGACTGCTTTATGCTTTAGGCAAGGCCTTTAGTTACTCGGTGCTTGGTCTTGTTTTTTATTTTGGTGCAAATCAATATTACGTTAAGAAATTTTTTATGCTTAATGGCGAAAAAGTTTTAGGACCATTACTTATTTTTATAGGCTTGGTAATGCTTAATGTAATTAAACTTAATTTCTTAGGAAAATCAACTTTTCAAGAACGTTTATCCGAAAAATTTAAAGACAAAGGGCTTTTAGGCTCTTTTCTTATTGGACTTGTCTTTGCTTTGGCTTTTTGTCCTACTAGTGGCGCTTTGTTTTTTGCAGGCTTAATACCGATGACTATGACTAGTGCAAGCGGCTTGTTCCTACCTGTTGTTTTTGGTTTTGGTACAGCGCTTCCTGTGCTTTTATTTACGTATTTATTAGCTTTTGCAGCTAGTAATGTGGGTGTTTTTTATGGTAAAATACAAAAAATAGAACGTATAATGCGTATCGTTACGGCAACAATATTTATTTTGGTAGGAGTTTATTACCTATCATTATTTTTTAATATTTTTTAGTTATGAACATACAATTACAATCAACTATTACTTGTCCTAACTGCAAGTATAAAAAAGAAGAAACTATGCCAACTGATGCTTGTCAATTCTTTTATGAATGCGAAAAATGTCATACGGTTTTAAAACCTAAAAAAGGCGATTGTTGTGTCTATTGTTCTTACGGTTCCGTGCCTTGTCCTCCGATACAAGAAGATAAAAATAATTGCTGTAACTAATGAAAAAGATATTATACATACTAAAATCTTTGGCGCGTTATTTTTTAATATTCGTGTTGACTTATTTGCTTGCTGCTTATTTAGTACCTAAGATAAGTGTTAATAATTATAAGCAAGAAAAAGCGGCAATAACCATATACATTCAAACCAATGGTGTGCATTCTGATATTGTTGTCCCAGCTAAAACACTGGTAAAAGATTGGACAAAAACCATTTTGTATAAACAGACATTAGCGGCAGATAGTACATATAATTACCTTGCTTTTGGTTGGGGAGATAGGGCTTTTTATCTAGAAACACCTACTTGGGCAGAATTAAAGCCAAGTAATGCTCTAAAAGCTGCTTTTTGGCTTGGAAAATCTGCAATGCATACCGTTTATCAGAAAGATATGCAGGAGGGAGAACTGTGCAAGAAAATACAACTAAGCACTTTGGAATACGAAAACTTAGTTCATTATATTGAAGCAAGTTTTAAGCAAAACAAGGGAAAAATTATCCCTATAAAAACTTCTGTTCATTATAATAATACGGATGCTTTTTATAAGGCAAACTATCATTACAGTTTGTTTAATACCTGCAATACTTGGACAAATAATGCCTTAAAATCGTGCCATCAAAAAGCATGTCTTTGGACACCACATCAAAAAGGAATTTTTGATTTGTATAAATAAACTGGGTCTATTTCAAATGTTTATGCGCACGGTAAGATGAACGCACCAAAGCACCACTTTCTACATGTCTAAAGCCTAATTCAAGTCCTATAGTTTTGTATTTCTCAAACTGTTCGGGAGTTACAAAGTGCTTTACAGGTAAATGTTTCTTACTGGGTTGCAAGTATTGACCGATAGTTACAATATCTACTTTGGCAGCTCTAAGGTCGTGCAATGTTTGTATTACTTCTTCTTCTGTTTCGCCTAAACCGAGCATAATTCCTGATTTTGTTCTTTTTTGCCCTTGTTCTTTAATGTATTTAAGCACTTCAAGACTTCGGTCGTATTTTGCTTGGATACGTACTTCGCGCGTAAGACGTCTTACGGTTTCTAGGTTATGCGAAATTATTTCTGGAGCAACGGCTATTAGTCTGTCTATATTAGTTTTGTTTCCTTGAAAATCAGGAATAAGCGTTTCTAGTGTTGTTTTAGGGTTTGCTCTGCGTACTGCTTGTATGGTTTCTGCCCATATTATAGAGCCACCATCTTTAAGGTCGTCTCTATCTACAGAGGTAAGTACAGCGTGTTTTATTTGCATGAGTTTTATAGAACGAGCTACTTTTTCGGGTTCTTCCCAATCTACGGTTTCTGGTCTTCCTGTTTTTACACCACAGAAGCCACACGAACGCGTGCAAATATTACCCAAAATCATAAAAGTTGCTGTTCCTTCGCCCCAGCATTCGCCCATATTAGGGCAACTTCCACTAGTGCATATCGTGTTGAGTTTGTATTTTTCAACTACGCCACGTAGTTCGGTATATTTTTTTCCTGTGGGGAGTTTTACTCGTATCCACTTGGGTTTTTTTATGGTGGTATTTGTTGTGCTCATTGTTGTAATTTATGAATAACAAAAGTACATTATTATTTTGAAAAATAGCTAAAAAAAAAGAACCCCAAAAAATTAATCTTGGGGCTCCAAATCAAACAAATAGTTTGAACATGAATATTGTTTATCTAAAGATGAATTTCACTATTTCATCATTAGTGTTTAGAAATGTTACTTTCAAATACTCGTTTGGTTTTTTATTGTTAATAATAGCTTCAACATCGGCAGTAGAATAAATATTTTGTTCATTTATTGCTATAAGTCTAAAGCCACTTTTTATACCATTTCTTTT
>CAYPAK010000009.1:9494-13196 GCA_964408665.1 uncultured Flavobacteriaceae bacterium
GTAGTATTTAGATTAAAAGGGTTTCCTACAGCAAGCACCCATTCGCCTATTTGTATCGTGTTTGAGTCGGTAAGACTTACGCTAGGAAGATTTTTAGCATCTATTTTTAGTAAAGCAATATCTGTTTCTATGTCTTTACCAACTACTTGTGCTTTATAAGTCTTTTTATCATTAAGGGTTACTTCTAATTCACTTGCGCCTTTTATCACGTGATTGTTGGTTATAATATAACCGTCTGATGAAATGATAACTCCTGAGCCTGTTCCTTCTTGTTTTAGTATTTTGCTAGCGCCTTGTCTTCCAAAATAGATGTCATACGGATTGTACTCTTGTATGTACTGTGTGTTACGAACGTGTACTACGGCAGGAATTATTTTTGCAGCAGCATCTTTAAAATCTAATGGCGTGTTTGTTTTTTCTTTTGTATTGCTATTGCTTACAAACAGTGCGTTAGATTCATCTTGTTGCGTTGTTTGCTGACTAATAGTTTTTGTTTTTTGTTTTTGTTCGGTGTATTTACCTAGTCCAAAAACAACTAATCCGCCAAGAATTGCTACACTAAATAATTCTAAAAACTTTTTCATGATTTTACTTTTTTTAATTATTAAAATAGGTTATTTGTTGGTTAGTTTTACTACTCCAAAAGTACAAATACTTATTAGTTAGTATTGCTTTTTAACGGAATTTTAACTGCAAAAAAAATGTTAAAATTTATTAAGAATAAAGGGTATATTTGTGCTATGATTTATATAAAATCAAAACAATTAATACTTCGTACGATTCAATTAAAAGATTTAGATTTTCTTTTTGAGGTAGAAAACGATGCCGATTATTTTTATTTAAGTGATAGTTTTGGTCCTTATACAAGACTGCAATTAGAAAACTACATTCAAAATGCAAGTACTAGTATTTATAAAGCAAAGCAATACCGTTTTGTAATCACAACAATTACTGAAAATCCAATCGGTTTTTTAGATTTGTATGGCTATGATGCAAATGCTAAAACGGTTGGATTAGGCATTATTATTTATGATAAAAAATTTAGAAATAAAGGGTTGGCAAAACAAGCAATAAAATTAATTATAGATTATTGTTTTTATGAATTAGGATTAAAACATATTGAAGTTGCTGTTTTGGCTACTAATGAAAATAGCTTACTTTTGTTCACAAGTTTAGGATTTGCTAAATATGATGAAAAAATGGTTTGGAATAGGTATTTAAAAGAGTATAAATTAATGCACTATTTCAACTTATCTAAAAATAATTAAATGAAAAAAATAATTTTTATAGGTTTAGTGATTATAGTTACTTTAGGAGGGTATGGCTATGCCAAAATTTTTAAAAGCAATGTAAATCTTAAAGAAAACAAAGTGCTTTATTTTCCATCAAATAATAGTCTTGAGACCTTAAAAGATTCTTTAAAACCTTATCTTAAAGATATGACTTCTTTTGAATTATTAGCGTCTAAAAAAAACTTGACTAAACCTAAAGGTGGAAGGTATGTTATAAAAAAAGGCATGAGTAATAACGCTTTGGTTAATATGTTTCGTGCAGGTTTGCAAAGTCCTGTAAAAGTTACCTTTAATAATCAAGCAACTTTAAAAGCATTGGCTAAACGTGTTTCTGAGCAACTCGAAGCAAGTGAATCTGAACTTTATAAAGCCTTTTCAGATGAAGCTTTTTTAACGAAAAATGGCTTTAACAAAAATACTGCAATAGCCATGTATTTACCTGATAGTTACGCTATGTATTGGACAGTTTCTCCTGAAAAATTCCGAACAAAAATGTTGGCTAATTATAAGCGATTTTGGAATAAAAATCGTTTGAAAAAAGCAAAAAAGTTAGGCTTAAAACCAACTGAAGTAGTTGCGCTTGCTGCAATAGTAAATGCAGAAACAGTAAAAAAATCAGAACGACCACGTGTTGCAGGCGTTTACCTAAATAGACTTCGTAAAAAATGGCCGTTGGAGGCAGACCCTACTATAATATATGCCTTAAAACAACAAATAGGGGAGGATGTAATCATTAAAAGAGCGTTAAATAAAGATAAATTAATAGATTCGCCTTACAATACATATAAAAACACAGGTTTGCCACCAGGACCTATCAATATGCCTGATATTTCTTCTATTGATGCAGTTTTGAATCCTGAAAAACATGAATATATGTTTTTTGTAGCTAGTGTTAAACGTATGGGTTATCATGAATTTTCAAAAACCTTGGCACAACATAATCGTTATGCAAGAAAATATCATGATTATATTAATAAATTAGGCATAAGACGATAATGCGTTTCTTGTTTCTGTTAACGGTTTTTTTTATCAGTAACTTGTCTGCACAGGTTTTTAGTCAAGACAGTTTGGTTAATAAACGCATGAAAACTGTAGTATATACCGAGACGGCAACGGCAGCAGTTACACTCGTAGGTTTAAACAAATTATGGTATAGCGATTATCCAAAAAGTAAATTCCATTTTATTAATGATAATAAAGCGTGGTTGCAAATGGACAAAATAGGACATTTTACAAGTGCTTACTATATTGGTTCTTTGGGAAGTGCTGCAATGGAGTGGACAGGAACTAGTAAAAAGAATCAATTACTATATGGAGCAACTACAGGATTGGCTTTTATGACAGTTGTAGAGGTTTTTGACGGTTATTCTAGTGAATGGGGCGCTTCAATGGGCGATGTGTTGGCAAATACTACAGGAACGGCATTATATATTGGGCAAGATTTACTTTGGCATGAACAGCGTATTATGCCTAAATATTCCTTTCATACCACTTCTTATGCACCGCAACGTCCTAATGTTTTAGGGGCTAATTTTATAGAACAGTCCTTAAAAGACTATAATGGGCAGACCTATTGGCTTTCGTTTAATATAGCTAGTTTTTTGCCAAAATCAAAAATTCCTAAATGGTTTAATTTAGCTATTGGCTATGGTGCAGAAGGTATGCTAACTGCTTATAAAGACAGTTTGTCAGATACACGCTACCGCCAATATTACCTTAGTTTTGATGTTGATTTGAGAAAAATTAAAACAAATTCACGCTTGCTTAAAACTGCTTTTAAGTTATTAAATATCGTTAAAATACCTGCGCCAACAGTACAGTTAGACGCTAATGGACATCTTAAATTTCATACGATTTATTTTTAGTCCCTTGATTTTCAACTTATTTTTTTTGTTAAAAAAGTAATAAAATGCTTTTTTATTTAAAAAATGGTGTTATGTTTGCACCCGCTAATTTAGAATATGATAATTTCAGTTCAGTAATTAGTTAGTAAATTAAAAAAAATGAAAAAATATTTAGTTATTTTAATTATATCAATAATAGTATTTGCGTTTAACACTGCATTTACTACTGTTAAAACAGCAGAAGTTACTTTAAGTGATGTCGCACCTTCTGTAGCCACTTATTACACAGTATTAGATGAAAAGAATGTGTTTACATTAGATTTGAAAAAATCTTTTTTAGGTTTTAAAGAGGCGGTAGGTTTTCAAGAGTCTCAAGGGAAATATAATCGTATAAATAGCTTGGGTTATTTAGGTAAATACCAGTTTGGGGCAAGTACATTAGCCATGTATCGTGTTGCTAATCTAAAAGCTTTTCTTCATAACACAAAATTACAAGAACGTGTTTTTGAACTGAATTGTATGCGTAATAAATGGATTTTGCGTAAAGATATTAAACGTTTTGTAGG
>CAYPAK010000009.1:13296-15212 GCA_964408665.1 uncultured Flavobacteriaceae bacterium
TTTTCAATGATAAATATAGCAGGGCGTTTGTGTAATGCCACTGTTGTTTTTTGCCATTGTGCTACAGTTTTAGTTTTTATCCATTCTGTACTCAAACTGATATCTATCGCTATACATAAATTGGTATTTTTATGTAATGAATTGGTCATTTCTGCAAATAATTTTTCGTTACGATATGGCGTTTCTATAAATATTTGCGCTTGATTATTGGTGGCTGATAGCTGTTCGTAGTGTTTAATAGCTTTTTTGCGTTCTTTAGATTCAATGGGTAAATAGCCGTTAAAAGCAAAATTTTGACCATTCATTCCAGAAGACATTAAAGCCATAAGTATGGAAGAAGGGCCTACAAGTGGTGTGACTTTTATGTTTTTTTCGTGAGCCATTTTTACAATTACGGCACCAGGATCTGCAATAGCAGGAAGTCCAGCTTCCGAAATTAAACCAATGCTTTCACCTGTTTCAACAATATCAAGGTAGGTTTGAAACTCTTCATCTTTGGTGAATTTATTCAGCGGATAAAGAACTAAGCTACTTTGTGCTTTGTTGGGGTTTATTTTTTTTATAAAGCGTCTAGCTGTTTTTTCATTTTCTACTATAAAATGGCTGAGCTGTTCTATAGTTCGTTTCACCGAAATAGGGAGTACTTCTAGTGGCTCATTTTCGCCAAGCGTAGTAGGTATTAAAAATAACTGACCATTATTCATGTTATTTTATCTTTAAGAAGAAAGTTTCTTTGTCAAATCGGATACATATTTTTTAAAATCACGATCGGTATCAGCTAGATTATTTACTGTTTTGCAAGCGTGTAGCACTGTTGCATGGTCGCGTTTCCCTATTTGAGAGCCAATACTTGCTAGTGATGCTTTGGTCATTTTTTTAGCAAAAAACATAGCAAGTTGTCTTGCTTGTACAATATGTCTTTTGCGTGTTTTAGATTGCAAGGTTTCTACACTCATATTAAAATAGCTTGAAACTATTTTTTGTATATGATCTATAGATATTTCTCGTTTGGTGTTCTTAACGAGTTTATTAACTATATTTTTGGCAAGTTCGATGTTTACTTCCTTGTGGTTAAAGGAAGATTGTGCTATCAAAGATATTAAAGCGCCTTCTAAATCACGAACATTAGTATTGATGTTTTTAGCAATATATTCTATAACATCTTCGGGCATTTCTACACCATCACGGTATAATTTATTCTTTAGAATAGCTACTCGAGTTACAAAATCTGGGGATTGAATTTCGGCAGAAAGCCCCCATTTAAAACGTGAAAGCAAGCGTTGCTCCATATCTTGCATATCTATTGGCGCCTTGTCTGAAGTCAAGACTACCTGTTTTCCGTTTTGGTGTAAATGATTGAATATGTGGAAGAATACATCTTGTGTGCCTGGTTTTCCAGATAAGAACTGTACATCATCAACAAGTAAAACATCTATCATTTGATAAAAATGAATAAAATCATTCCTTGAATTTGTTTTTACAGCTTCTATAAATTGTTGAATAAACTTTTCTATAGAAATGTATAAAACTGTTTTTTCAGGATATTTTTCTTTAATATCTACGCCTATTGCATGTATTAAATGTGATTTCCCTAAACCTACACCACCATAAATAAATAGCGGATTGAAAGATGTTCCTCCTGGTTTGTTGGCTACTGCTTGACCTGCAGAGCGTGATAAACGATTAGAATCTCCTTCTATAAAATTTTCAAAAGTATAAGCAGGATTTAATTGTGATTCAATTTTTACTTTTTGAATTCCTGGTATTACAAATGGATTTTTCAGTTCTCTTTTGTCCAGTTTTAGTGGAACTGCTACATTTTGAGATTTACTAATGCTAGTATTAGAGCTCGGTATGTTTACAGTAAACGGTTTTTTGTTACTATACGAGTTTTCCATTTTAATGACATAAACCAA
>CAYPAK010000009.1:15312-17907 GCA_964408665.1 uncultured Flavobacteriaceae bacterium
GTTTAGTTTTGTTGGTTTGTACTATTCATGTTCAGCATAATAAAGCAAAGGGTGTATTTGTTTTATTGCTGATGCAAAGATGTGGATAAATTATATTATAAAAAAATCAAATTGCTATTGTATTTTTAAAAAGTTTTTTGCATCTTAGGGCTATTCTTGAAGTAAAAAATTAAAAGAAGATAGCTAAATGTTTGAAAACAAAATAACTATACGAGTTCGGTACAATGAAACTGACCAAATGAGCTATGTACATCATGGTAATTACGCGTCTTATTTTGAAATGGGACGTTTAGAATGGTTACGAAACAAAGGAATATCTTATAAAGAAATGGAAGAAAACGGAGTAATGCTTCCTGTTTATGCTTTAGCAACTCGTTTTGTGAGTCCTGCAAAATATGATGATTTGTTAACTATTACTACGCGATTAAAAGAAATGCCGAGTGTTCGTATCTCTTTTGAGTATGAAATTCATAATCAAGAAAATAAGCTTATTGCCACAGGAGAAACTACTTTGGTTTTTGTTAATATGAAAACGGGACGTCCTATGAAGGCGCCTTCCTATATTTTAAATTTATTATAAAAAAAAGCATCACTATTATATAATAGTGATGCTTTAATATTGTATTAGGTCTTTTTACATTTTACCTTTTCTTTTGCGTTCGTTTTCGGTTAAATAAATTTTACGAAGACGTAATGATTCTGGTGTTACTTCTACATATTCATCTTTTTGAATATATTCTAAAGCCTCTTCTAGTGAGAACTTGATTGGTGGAGCTAACTTCACTTTGTCATCTGCTCCAGAAGAACGTACGTTTGACTGCTTTTTTGCTTTAGTTACATTTACAACTAAATCACCAGCTCTTGAGTTTTCTCCAATAACCTGTCCTGTATAAATATCTTCTCCAGGGAAGATAAAGAATTTACCTCTATCTTGTAGTTTGTCCATAGAATAAGGTATAGAAACTCCTTTTTCCATAGAGATCATAGATCCGTTTTGTCTTCCTGCAATTATACCTTTGTATGGTTGAAATTCTTTAAATCGATGCGACATAATAGCTTCTCCAGCTGTAGCGGTAAGCAATTGGTTTCTAAGCCCTATAATACCTCTTGAAGGGATTAAAAACTCCATAACCATACGGTCGCCTTTAGGAAGCATACTTAGCATTTCTCCTTTACGCATTGTTACAAATTCTACTGCTTTACCCGAAGTTTCTTCTGGTAAGTCAATAGTAAGTTCTTCTACAGGCTCATGTTTTTTACCATCTATTTCTTTAATGATTACTTGTGGTTGCCCTATTTGTAGTTCGTAACCTTCTCTACGCATTGTTTCTATAAGTACAGAAAGATGCAGAATACCACGACCAAAAACCATAAATTTATTAGCATCAGCAGTTGCTTCTACACGTAAAGCTAAGTTTTTTTCTAGCTCTTTTTCTAGACGTTCACGGATATGTCTTGACGTAACATACTTACCTTCTTTACCAAAGAAAGGAGAGTCGTTAATAGTAAATAACATACTCATTGTAGGCTCGTCAATAGCGATGCTTTTAAGTCCTTCTGGGTTTTCTATATCAGCAACAGTGTCACCAATATCAAAACTTTCTAATCCTACTAAAGCACAAATATCTCCTGCTTGTACTTCATCTACTTTAAGGCGTCCCATACCTTCAAAAATATTTAATTCTTTTATTTTTGATTTGGTAATTGTACCATCACGTTTTACAAGTGATATGTTTTGCCCTGCTTTTAAAGTTCCTCTTTTTAACCTACCGATAGCAATACGCCCCGTAAAGTTAGAGTAGTCTAAAGAAGTTATTAGCATTTGAGTATTTCCTTCTTCTATTTTGAAATCTGGTGTGTGTTCTAAAACCATATCTAGTAATGGTTCTATATTTTCGGTTTCATTTTGCCAATCATCACTCATCCAGTTGTTTTTGGCAGAACCGTAAACAGTAGGGAAGTCTAATTGCCATTCTTCGGCTTCAAGATTGAACATTAAGTCAAAAACAGCTTCGTGTACTTCTTCTGGTGTACAGTTTGGCTTGTCTACTTTATTAACCACTACCATAGGTTTTAAACCTAGATCTAATGCTTTTTGTAATACAAAACGTGTTTGTGGCATTGGCCCTTCAAAGGCATCAACTAATAATAATACACCATCTGCCATGTTTAATACACGTTCTACTTCACCACCAAAATCGGCGTGACCAGGAGTATCTATGATGTTTATTTTTACATCTTTATAGATTACTGATACGTTTTTAGAAAGAATAGTTATTCCTCTTTCACGCTCCAAATCATTATTGTCAAGAATTAATTCTCCTGTTTTTTGATTGTCTCTAAAAAGACTACAATGGTGCATGATTTTATCAACCAATGTGGTTTTACCGTGGTCAACGTGTGCTATAATAGCAATGTTTTTGATTTTTCTCATTTTTTAATAGTTGTTTTACCTTGTAAATAAGGTAATTTTTCAAGGCGCAAATGTAGTATTATTTAATTGATATTGAACTTATTTAAAAGAAAGTTTTTAACAAATACCTAATTAGCTGTTTCTAGAAATCTAAAAGTGTATTATTTTTGAAGTAATTTATA
>CAYPAK010000010.1:0-6174 GCA_964408665.1 uncultured Flavobacteriaceae bacterium
GCGGCTTCTTTTTGAGCTGAAGCGATACTTGTAATTATTAAAAATAAAAATAATAGTGTCTTTTTCATAAAATCATAGAATTAGTTTTCAAATATACAAAATTTTATGAAAAAAATGTTAAAATAATAGTTTCTATTTATTATGGCTAAAAATGCTTTTTCTAAACAATATAAGCACTACAAGATAGTATAAAATATAGCTATAAAAATAGGATTTTACTACTCCTAACAATCCTTCTGAATTTAAAAAATATTGGGCTAAAAAATAAAACACTACTACAAAAAACACTTCTGTAAACACATATTGCCAAAGCATTCTTTTAGCCAAAAACTGATAGGTAAATGCTAAGGAAGCTACTTTAAAAAAATCAGCCGCTAATTGATAGCAAAACAAATCTGAAACAGGCAAAAATGCCTTACTTAAAAAAAATGTAATGATAAAATCACGTAAGAAGTAAACCAGTAATAAACCGATGAACAGCATAGGCATAATCGTTTTATAATAATTTTTTACTTCTTTGAAAAATGCTTTATCCGTTTTTAGCGCCGCAAGTGTTGGCAAATAATACAGACTCAAAGCGCTACCTACAAACATCAAGTAAAAGTTTGATATTCGCATCATCGCATCCCAATAACCTGCTTGCGCTAAACCAAGATTTAGTATAATTTTATTTCGTACTAAGATAAACACCCAAGGTACTGTAAGCGCTGTTACCAAAGCCATTAAACCATAAACACCATATGATTTAAGTACATTTTTATCAAAATAAGAAAAGTGAATTTTTTGTATAATTTCTTTAATCTCTTTAACTACAGTAAGTAGTAGTATAAAACTTATTAACTGTGCCACAAGCAAAGCCGAAAGTGCACCAAAAAGCTGCATTTTGTAAATCAGACTAATACTCACTAAAAAAGAAAATATTGTGGTTAATACATTTATTAATATTACCTTTTTATATCTTTTAAAGCCATTGATAACGGCTATAAAAAAGACATAAATGGCAAAAAAGGGAATTAATACTGCTAAAAACTTGATAAGATGAATGTAAGCCACATCTTTAAACAAAAGTTTAGTATAATAATTTGCTCCAAAAAACACTACAAAAGCCACTAGTAAAGCGCTAAACAACATTATAAAAAAACCTGTACTGATACGTTTTTTTAATAGCTCTTCTTCATTTTTTACACTAGCAATCTGTGCAATGACCGCTTCTTGCATTCCCAAAGTAGCTATACTCTTAGAACTATTTAAAAAATTTGTGAAATTACTTATTAGCGGCAAACCACTTGGACCTATAAGTAGGGCAATAATTTTTGTAGTAAAAAATCCTGTTATTACACGAACAAAAACAGCCAAAGAATTAATTGACAACACTTTCAATAAAGTATTTTTGGCTAATTTATTTTTAATTTTTCCTATCAAAATTTACACATCAAATTGATTTAACAATACTATTATTCGTTCTTGCTCTGCTTTAGTTAAAATAGGACTTATAGGTAAACTAAGCACTTCATCTGCTAGTTTTTCGGCAATAGGAAATGATTTCTTATTATAAGCAGCATACGCTTCTTGCTTATGCGGCGGGATAGGATAATGCACAATAGTTTGCACACCATTTTTATTTAAAAAAGCTTTTAGCTCATTTCTAAAAGCACAACGTATTACATACTGATGAAAAATATGACTTCCGTCTGTTTTGAAACTAGGTTTTTGTATTAATTTATTCGTAATCCCTTTATCATAAGTAATTGCTAGCTTTAAACGTGCTGTATTATCGCTATCTAAAATTGGTAATTTTACATTTAAAAAAGCAGCTTGAATCTCGTCTAATCTCGAATTAAAGCCTTTATACTTGGCTATATATTTTTCTTTTTGACCATAGTTTCTAATAATACGTAACAAGTCGGCTAATGATTTATCATTTGTAGTAATCATTCCGCCGTCTGCAAGCGCTCCTAAATTTTTGGTAGGATAAAAACTAAAAGCAGCCGCATCAGAACAACTTCCTGCTTTGTAAGTAGCGTTTTTTGCTCCGTGTGCTTGTGCTGCATCTTCAATAACAAGTAAATTATGTTCTTTTGCAATAGCATTTATTGCATCCATATCGGCTAATTGTCCGTAGAGATGTACCACAAGTATTGCTTTGGTTTTTGCAGAAATTGCTTGTACTATTTTAGCAGTATCAATATTCATAGTTGCTAAATCTGCATCTACAAAAACAGGTTTTAACCCCGCTTGAGAAATTGCCAAAACACTAGCAATATAAGTATTTGCAGGAACTATCACCTCATCACCTTCTTGCAATTTTCCTTGTATTTTATACGCTTCAAAAATCAAGCGAATAGCGTCCAAACCATTAGCAACTCCCACGCCAAATGACGCTCCAGAATAACTTGCAAAATTATTTTCAAAAACTGCAACTTCCTCTCCTAAAATATACCAACCTTTAGCTAGGAATTGTGTAAATTTCTCTTGAAAATCTTCTTCAAACCGTGCATTTAATGCTTTTAAATCTAAAAATGAAATCATCTAAAAACCTCTTTTAGTAATTTATAATTAGCCGTTGGTATTTCATAAAAATTTTGCACCGTAACACTTGCTCCAAAACTTTGCTTCCAATAGACTAAACCTTTGTTTAAAAAACGACCTTGTTCTTCTCCAGAAATACCAAAACTTACCCATTTTTTATCATGATAATACGATAGTATTTCGTTAAACAAAAAATCCATACTCGCGGTTTCTTCTCTTGTTTCATCTGCCGAACTGTACTGAATATGCGCCACATCATTAACCAAAAAAACTACTGCTCCTGCCAATACTTTTAATTCTTTTCTTACTTCAAAAAGTTTGATGTTTTCAGGAAATCGTCTTGCTAAAAGCGAAATCTCTGATAAGCTATGTGTGGGTTTAGTAGCAAATCGGTTTTGTAAATTGCTCGATAATATTTCCCAGAATTTAGCATAATCAAGGCTTTCTATAAAAACTAATTCATTAGCTATAGCAACTTTTAGTGCCCGTTTTCTGTTTCTATTTATATTATAATCTTTTGGGTTGACTACAAAATAGGCATCCGAACGATTACGTGTAGCTTTTAGTAAAAATGTAGCATAATTTATTTCTTCTGACAATGATTTATGATAAATATGCGGAATAGGATTTAGCTGTAAATGCTCGATTTTATTATCATTTAAATACTGAATAATAGTAGTTAAAATTTCAAAATAATCTTGCAAATATAATGTGTTTATGAGTAAACCGCCATAACTCAAGCCTTGATGTGAATATACGGTCTCCCCAACTTTATTAGCAGGTAAAACAGCGAGTAATTTCTCTCCTTTGAAAGCAAGTAAGGAATAATCTTCAAAACGATCTTGATGATAATCCATAAAATCACGCTGAAACAAGAAAGAACTATTTATAGCATTTGCTACAAAACTATTCCATTGCTTTTTATATGATTTATTATATTTTTTAATCGTTATCATTTAATAAATCTTTGCACAGTTTAACTTCGCCTGATTATACTCATAAATTAAATCATCAAAAATTTCGGCAACCGATTTCACTTCGTCTATTAAGCCTGCTACTTGACCTATTTCTAGTTCGCCTTCTTCTAAATCTCCTTCAAAAATACCTAGTTTCGCTCTAGCACGACCTAGCTTTGCCTTAAGTTCCTCTTTGCTTGCGCCATTAGCATAAAGCGCCATTAGTTCTATGAAAAATTTATTTTTTATCAAGCGAACAGGAGCAAATTCTTTTAAAGTCAAATACGTTGCGCCATCACCGATTTCTGTAATTAATTTCTTAAAATTATCGTGAGCAGAAGATTCTTTACTTGCTACAAAACGACTTCCTAACTGCACGCCATCAGCACCCAAAACACGCATAGCGAGCATTGCCTCTCCTGTAGCTATTCCTCCTGCAGCAATAAGCGGCACTGTAATTGCTTTTTTCACCATTGGAATAAGCGTAAGTGTAGTCGTTTCCTCCCGTCCATTATGTCCTCCTGCCTCAAAACCCTCTGCAACGATAGCATCTACGCCTGCATCTTGTGCTTTTAGTGCAAACTTTACACTACTTACTACATGAACAACGGTAATTCCTTTTTCTTTGAGAAATGTCGTCCACGTTTTTGGATTTCCTGCCGAAGTAAACACTATTTTTACCTCTTCTTCAATAATAATTTGCATTAACTCCTCCACATTAGGATAAAGCATCGGGATATTTACACCAAAAGGTTTAGTTGTTGCTTTTTTACATTTTTGCACATGCTCCCTAAAAACATCGGGATACATAGAGCCTGCACCTATCAATCCTAAACCGCCAGCATTACTAACTGCAGCAGCTAATTTATAACCACTAACCCAAATCATACCACCTTGAATAATTGGATATTTTATGTTAAATAATTGACTTATTCGTGTAGGGTTCATTATTTATTTTTTGAGTATTTTAAAACTTTTATATTCAGTTTTTAAGATGTAAATTCCTTTAGATAAATTACTAATATCAAGTGTATTAGAAGATAAATTTATTATTTTATTTAAAATTAATCGTCCTGTATTATCATATAATGAAGCAGGAATATCAGTATTTGTTAATTGTATAAAATGAATTTGATCTGTTGCAGGATTAGGATAAATTTGAAATACATTATTATTAGGTGTTTCTACACGTAATAATTGTGCAAAATTAGGGATTCCATAACCATAATGATTATCGGGATTATTATAAAGATGCGCAGCTTCTTTGACCATTTGTACTATTTCTGCATTGGTTTTATTAGGAAAAGCTTGCCACAAACTTGCTATAGCTCCACTCATAATAGGCCCTGAAAACGAAGTTCCACTCGCTAGCTGCACATTACCAGAAGGATTTACTACAGTAGCCCCTCCACCTTTTGCACACACATCAGGTTTTATACGTCCATCAGCGCTTGGTCCCCAAGAACTAAAAGAAGTAATATTTTCATTGGCATCTACTGCACCAATGGCTAATACCGAAGGTGCATCAGCAGGAACACCAATATAATGCCAAGCAGCACTTCCTGAGTTTCCAGCAGAATTAACCACAACCATACCACGCGAAAAAGCTATTTCTGCACCACGTGTCATAAAGGCGGTTTGTCCGTCTAACTCTGCATAAGTGTGACTATAATTTGGGTTATCATAAGTAGTATAACCTAGTGATGTGCTTAGGATATCCGCCCCAAGTCTATCTGCCTCTTCGGCTGCTTCTACCCAATAACTTTCTTCTACAGGATTTTCGGTAGCGGCATCTTCGGTACGAAACAAATAAAACTGTGCATCTGGAGCTGTACCGACCAATTCTCCATCTACAAAACCTGCAATGGTAGAAAGCACCATAGTTCCATGATAATGATCACCATAAACATTTACCTCATCATCTACATAATCATACGTTCCTAAAATCTGACCATTATTTCGGATATTATCAAAAGCTGCAACAGTATCTACATTAGGAAATCCTGCATCCATAATAGCAATAATTTTACCAGAACCTGTAAAATCTTGCTGATGTAAGGTATCTACACCAAGCATTTCTACTTGATTTCCCGAACCGCCATAATTATACGTTATCGTAGTGTCCCATTTATTTTGGTGTGCAACAGTAGTTGTACTCCGTGCATTTGCTAAGTTATGATTAGCAAAATCGATATAATCTATGAATGAAAATGTTGTTTTTAAGGCTCTAATATCGGCTTCTGTTCCTCTTACATGCAATGCGTTAAGCCATTTGGACTTTGCCATTACTGTAATTCCAGTACTAGAAGTTATTAAATTAATATAATTTGGGCTAATAGGCACGTCTATATAGTCTATCGCTATACCTTGAGCTGCTCGCCTGTCTATTGCGCGTTGTGTAAGCATCGTCAGTGGATTTGCTATATAAGTAGCTACATCAGCTTTATCTACAAAATACACCCAAGCATCTTCGGTTTGTGCTTGCATGTTTAATGTAGTGAAAAATAGGATAATTAATATTTTTTTCATCGCATCAGAATTTGATGTAAATGTATGAAAATAATAGCTAATACCATTATAACATATAAAATAGTCCAATAAATTATTTCTTTTTCCTTTATATTTCATCTTAAAAAGAAACCGTAGCTATTGCTATGCTTGATTTTTATTCTTCATCTAAAGAAAAAAC
>CAYPAK010000010.1:6274-13490 GCA_964408665.1 uncultured Flavobacteriaceae bacterium
AAAAAACCACTTCTATAGAAGTGGTTTTTGAATATTTAAAATTTAAAGTAGATTACTCTCCTAGTATTTTTTTCATTTCCATATATTTTGCTGACTCACCTATAGTACCGTATAAGTTTTTTAAGCTACGTACGATGTCCATATCTTTTTTATCGTATTCACGTGCTTTTTCTAATGTACGAGCTGCTTTAGTATATAAAGCTACTTTTTCTTCTTTGTATTTATCATATTTTGCATTGTCTGAAGCAGAAGTTCCTAATGCATTCATTTTTTCATTTAAAGCATTTCCACCATCTATATATATTTGTTGTAAACCAAAGTAAGCATTAATATAGTCAGGTTTAATTTCAAGTACTTTTGTAAAATAACCTTCTGCAGCTTCGTTATCTTTTTCTTTAGATGCTGTAACTCCAAGGTTATAATATAAAATATAGTTATTTGGGTCTAATGCCAATGCTTTATTAGTCATTTCTTTCGCTTTAGCTTTATCGCCCATTTTGTTATATAAATCAATTTTGTTTAAAATAAGGTTTACATTATTAGGGTCTGTTTTTAAAGCTTCATCAAAAGCAGCAAGCGCTTTGTCATTATCACCTTTAGCCATATATAAATAAGCAATTTGTTGCACAATAATAGGCAATTTTGATTCTTTCTTTCTAGCCTCTGGAGATACATAAGCTCCTGTTTTTACAGCCATATCCATTGCTTTTTTAGACGGGAAGCTTATTTCTTTTCCTGTAGCTTTATCTTTAGCGATATAATCAGTACCTTCTCCTGTATATCCTGTTTTTTTAAGGTCTAAAAATAAGTCTAATGCATTATCTTTTTTTCCTAAAGCGGCTGTAGTTGCTGCATTAAATAAAATAGCATGGTCTTTTTTATCACCTAAATCATATATTTTTACAAAAGCACTAGAAGCATCTCCATACTTTTTTGCATTGTAAAGTGCTATAGCTTTATTACCTAAAGCCCCTACTATCACTCCAAGATGTTTAGTTGCTTCTGTTTTGTATTTTGCATTATTTTTTAGGTTACCAAAAGCGTCTGCCGCTACACTTAGTGCATCAGGAGCTAGTTTTGGCGCTTGCGTTGCTAAAGCTTCATAAATTTTACCTTTAACAAAGGTAACTTTATCTTTCATTTTAGCATCTGCTATATTCATAGCTGCTGCTTTGTCTATCATGCTTTTTGCCGTTACATAATCTTGTTTTTTCAAAGCTTTTTCTGCTGCTTTTACTTCGTCTTTTTGTGCAAATGTAACCATCGTAAATGCAATTGCTACAAAAGTTAATACTTGTTTTCTCATTTTTATTAATTTGTTAATTCTTGTTTAATTTATTCTTTATTATCCGATTGATTTGAGTCCTCATTAGTTGTATTCTCAATATCCGTGCCATTCTCGTTTACGCCTTCTATTTCTTCATCTTCTTCACGTATTACTTTGGCTACGGCAGCAATAGAATCTTTACCTTTTAGGTTAATTAAGCGTACGCCTTGCGTAGCACGACCCATAACACGTAAATCTGCAATTGCCATGCGAATAGTGATTCCTGATTTATTAATAATCATTAAATCATCTTCATCTGTTACGTTTTTAATAGCAACTAAACCGCCTGTTTTATCGGTTACATTTATGGTTTTTACACCTTTACCTCCACGGTTGGTAATTCTATAATCTTCTAGTTTAGAGCGCTTACCATATCCTTTTTCGGAAACAACTAACACATTGCTTTCCATATCATTAACGGCTATCATCCCTATAACTTCATCGTTTTCATCGGCAAGACGAATACCACGAACTCCAGATGCTGTACGTCCTAAAGGTCTTGTTTTACTTTCTTCAAAACGGATAGATTTTCCTGCTTTTGCAGCAAGCATTATTTGACTACTACCATTAGTAAGTTTTGCTTCTAGCAATTCATCACCTTCTTTAATAGTAATGGCATTTATACCATTGGTTCTTGGTCTAGAATACTGTTCTAAAACAGTTTTCTTTACCATTCCTTTTTTGGTAACCATTATTACATAATGGCTATTGATATATTCTTCGTCTTTTAAATCTTTGGTATAGATAAATGCTTTTACTTTATCATCATTTTCTATGTTGATAAGGTTTTGTATCGCTCTACCTTTTGAGGCTTTGTTACCTTCTGGTATTTCGTAAACACGCATCCAGAACACGCGCCCTTTCTCGGTAAAGAACAGCATATATTGGTGGTTTGTTGCTATAAATAAGTGCTCTAAGAAATCTTCATTTCTAGTAGCCACTCCTTTATGTCCTTTTCCTCCTCTATTTTGTCTTTTGTACTCAGAAAGTGCAGTACGTTTTATATATCCTGCATGCGAAATGGTAACAACCACCTGACTATCTGGAATAAGGTCTTCTATGTTCACTTCTCCTCCTGCATACTCTATTACGGTACGTCTTTCGTCTCCGTATTTATCACGAACAGCAATAAGCTCATCGGTAATGATTTGCATTCTGCGCGATTCATTAGCTAGAATATCTTTTAAATCAGCTATTAATTTTTGAATTTCTTCATACTCAGAACGCAATTTGTCTTGCTCTAGTCCTGTAAGCTGACGCAAGCGCATTTCTACAATAGCTTTAGCTTGTATTTCAGATAAATCAAAGCGTTTAATCAAGTTATTACGTGCATCTTCACCATTAGATGAAGCTCTTATTATTTTGATTACTTCATCAATATTATCAGAAGCGATGATTAATCCTTCTAATATATGTGCACGCGCTTCTGCTTTTTTAAGTTCAAATTGTGTTCTACGCGTTACTACTTCATGTCTATGTTCTACGAAATGATGTATTAAATCTTTAAGATTTAGCATTTCTGGACGACCATTAACCAAAGCAATATTATTAATACTAAAAGAAGTCTGTAATGCCGTATATTTAAATAATTTATTTAAAACGATATTAGGAATTGCATCTCGTTTAAGCACATAAACAATACGTCTTCCTTTTCTGCTCGTTTCATCACGAACAGCAGCAATACCATCTATTTTCTTTTCATTAATTAATGCTACTGTTTTTTCTAAAAGTGTAGAACCATTTACTTGATATGGCAGTTCTGTAACTACAATACATTCGCGTCCTTTTACCTCTTCAAAAACTGTTTTTGCACGCATTACTACACGTCCACGTCCTGTATGAAAAGCATCCTTAACCCCTTCATAACCATAGATAGAACCTCCCGTAGGGAAATCTGGCGCTTTAATATGCTCCATTAATTCATCTATAGTAATATCATTATTTTCAATATATGCTACAGTACCGTTAATCACTTCCGTTAAGTTATGTGGCGCCATGTTTGTAGCCATACCCACTGCAATACCTGACGCTCCATTAACCAAAAGGTTTGGAATACGCGTAGGTAATACTGTAGGTTCTTTTAAGGTATCATCAAAGTTCAGCTTATGATCTACGGTGTCTTTTTCAATATCTCCAAGCATATCTTCAGAGATTTTCTTCATACGAACCTCAGTGTAACGCATTGCTGCTGGACTATCTCCATCAGGCGAACCAAAGTTTCCTTGCCCATCTACCATAGTATAGCGCATACTCCAATCTTGGGCCATACGAACCATAGCATCATAAACAGAAGTATCTCCATGTGGGTGATACTTACCTAGAACTTCCCCTACAATTCTGGCAGACTTTTTATAAGAACCTGTAGCTTTTATACCTAATTCATGCATTCCAAAAAGCACTCTACGATGTACTGGTTTTAAACCATCTCTCACATCGGGAAGCGCACGCGAAACAATTACAGACATAGAATAATCTATGTATGCTGTTTTCATTTCTTCCTCAATATTTACTGGAATTAATTTTGCTCCTTCACTCATATATTTTTACTATTTATTTGTATCAAATATTTAACGTGCTAATATAATGCATTTCTTTAAATACTCAACATGTCAACCTAATTATTTATTAACATTTTTGCTTATTTGACAAACAAAGTGAATTCCTCGTGTTTTATTAAAAATCTTATAAAATAATTGGTATATTTGCTTATAAAAAATTAAAAAAACTATGGATAATAATTTTTCTGATAGAGTTAAAGACGTTATTACTTTTAGTAAAGATGAAGCGCTACGACTTGGACACGAATTTATAGGGACAGAACACCTCATTTTAGGAATGATTAGAGAACATGATGGTGTTGCTATAGACATTCTTCTTGAGCTTGGCATAAACTTAAAGCAATTACGAAACAATATAGAGTCACTAAGTCCTAGTAGCCCGTTTTCAAACAAGCCCGAAAACAGTATAAAAAACTTACATTTAACAAGACAGGCAGAACGAGCACTAAAAGTAACTTTTCTCGAAGCAAAATCATTTCAAGATAGTACTATAAAGACCATTCATTTATTATTAAGCATTCTTCAGAATAAAAATGACCCAACCACTAAATTACTAGAAAAAATGAAAATTGATTACAATACTATAAAAGATACTTTCAAAAGTTTCAAAGACACTACTGCTGACGAGTTTTTAGAAACTCCTAAAGCCTCATTATCATCAAATGATGACGAACAAGAAGACAAAGAACAGCAACCATTTAAAGGAAACCCAAAATCAACTAAAAAATCAAAAACACCTGTTTTAGATAATTTTGGTCGTGATTTAACCCAATTTGCCGAAGAAGGAAAGCTTGATCCCGTAATAGGTCGTGAAAAAGAAATACAGCGCGTATCTCAAATACTAAGCAGAAGAAAAAAGAACAATCCTTTATTAATAGGAGAACCTGGAGTTGGGAAATCTGCTATTGCAGAAGGTTTAGCCCTACGTATTGTACAACGAAAAGTATCGCGTGTGTTATTTGACAAACGAATCATATCACTTGATTTGGCCAGTTTAGTTGCAGGAACAAAATATCGCGGTCAGTTTGAAGAACGCATGAAAGCCGTAATGAACGAACTTAAAAACAATGATGATATCATACTTTTTATAGATGAAATTCACACCATAGTTGGTGCAGGAGGAGCAACAGGGTCTTTAGACGCTTCTAATATGATAAAACCAGCTCTTGCTCGTGGTGAAATGCAATGTATTGGCGCTACTACACTAGACGAATACAGACAATATATAGAGAAAGACGGCGCTTTAGAAAGACGTTTCCAAAAAATAACGGTAGCGCCTACAAGTATTGAAGAAACTATAGAGATACTTCACAACATACAAGGAAAATACGAAGACCATCATAACGTAACCTATACAGACGAGGCGATAGAAGCCTGCGTGCGACTAACTAACCGCTATATGAGTGAACGTTTTTTGCCAGACAAAGCCATAGATGCTTTAGATGAAGCAGGCTCTCGTGTACATATTGTAAATATAAGTGTTCCTAAAAAAATAATTAACCTAGAGAACGATTTAGTTAAAGCCAAAGAAGCCAAAGATAATGCAGTAAAAAACCAAAAGTATGAAGAGGCAGCAAAATTACGTGATAACGAAAAAAAATTAGAACGCGAACTAGAACTTACCCAAAAACAATGGGAAGAAGATAGTAAAACTCGCCGTGAAATCGTAACAGAAGACAATGTTGCCGATGTGGTTTCTATGATGACTGGAGTGCCTGTAAATAAAATTGCCAAAGCCGAAATGAGTAAGCTTAAAGAGCTTCCTGAACTTATAAAAAAGCAAGTAATTGGTCAAGATGAAGCTGTTGAAAAAATTGCTAAAGCAATACAACGAAACCGTACAGGCTTAAAAGACCCTAACAAACCTATTGGTTCTTTCATCTTTTTAGGACAAACAGGTGTAGGGAAAACACAGCTTGCCAAAATAATGGCAAAAGAGCTTTTTGAATCAGAAGATTCTTTGATACGTATTGATATGAGCGAATATATGGAGAAATTTGCCATATCAAGACTTATAGGAGCGCCTCCAGGATATGTAGGTTACGAAGAAGGCGGACAGCTTACCGAAAAAGTAAGACGCAAGCCTTACGCTGTGGTTCTTCTTGACGAAATAGAAAAAGCACATCCTGATATTTTTAATATGCTTTTACAAATACTAGACGATGGTTATATTACGGATAGTTTGGGTAGAAAAATTGATTTTAGAAATACTATAATAGTAATGACTTCTAATATTGGTGCTAGACAACTCAAAGACTTTGGTCAAGGTGTTGGTTTTGGTACTAGCTCCAAGAAAAATCAAGAGCAAGACCACAACAAATCTGTAATAGAAGCTGCTCTTAAAAAAGCCTTTGCGCCAGAATTTTTAAATAGAATTGATGATATTATTGTATTCAATGCTTTAGAGCAAGACGACATTCATAAGATAATAGATATAGAGCTTAAAAAACTACTAGAACGCGTTGATAATTTAGGCTACAAACTAGAACTGACCAAAGCTGCTAAAGATTTTATTGCTACAAAAGGATATGATAAGCAATATGGTGCTAGACCATTAAAACGTGCTATACAAAAGTATGTAGAAGATGTTTTAGCCGAAGAAATAGTAGCTGCTCATTTACAAGAAAACGATACTATTATTTTAGATTTAGACAATGAATTAGGCGAACTAAAAGTTGCTATTACCAAAGCAAAAGTATAAATGCTAGATACCATTAATTATAAAATTTTTTTAGGTTCAAAATCCCCTAGAAGGCAAGAGCTTTTAAAGAATTTAGGTTTTGATTTTGAAATATTCACTATTGAAACCGAAGAAATTTTTCCTAGTGATTTAAAAAAAGAAGAAGTAACAAATCATTTGGCCAAGCTAAAAGCAAAAGCCTACGAAGGTAAATTAGCCGAAAACGAATTGGTAATCACTGCCGATACTATTGTATGGCATAATGACACCGTTCTGGGAAAACCAAAAAACGAAAAAGAAGCTTTTGATATTTTAAAAAGTCTTTCTGGAGATAGCCATCGCGTGTACACATCTGTCTGTATAAAATCAAAAGTGAAAGAAGTTGTTTTTTCTGATTGTACAACTGTTTTTTTTAGTGCTTTAAGCGATGAGGAAATTAATTATTATATAACAAATTACAAACCTTTTGATAAAGCTGGCGCTTATGGCATTCAAGACTGGATAGGGCTTAGAGCCATTAGAAAAATAGAAGGTTCTTACTATAATGTAATGGGTTTGCCAACGGAAAAACTATACGAAGCCTTATTACAGTTTTAAACTAAAAAAGGAGTTATTAATGATAATAACTCCTTTTTTTTCTAACAAAACAAA
>CAYPAK010000010.1:13590-17639 GCA_964408665.1 uncultured Flavobacteriaceae bacterium
TAATTAGTAACTTTGTCGTAGAAAAACACACACCTTACAAAAAAAATAAAAAAATGAATTTTTTAGACGAATCACTTGATAATTATGTAGTTTCTCATTCTGAAAACGAGCCTGAAATACTAACAAGACTTTATACCGAAACTTGGCAAAAGATGATAAACCCAAGAATGACAAGTGGCCATTATCAAGGAAGAGTTCTTGCAATGCTTTCTAAACTTACACAGCCTAAAACTATATTAGAAATAGGCACTTACACAGGATATGCTACTTTATGTCTAGCCGAAGGAATGCAACAAAATGGTATAATTCATACTATTGACAAAAATGAAGAATTAGCTGAATTTCAACAGAAATATTTTTCAAAATCAGCTTATAGCAAGCAGATAAAGCAACATTTAGGTAATGCACTGGATATTATCCCTACACTAAATACTAAATTTGATTTGGTTTTTATTGATGCTGATAAAATTAATTATAGTAATTATTTTGATTTAATAATTGACAAAATGAATAAAGGAGGCATTATTCTCTCGGATAATGTACTTTGGAGCGGAAAAGTCATTGAGCCCGTCAAAGAAAAAGACTTGGATACACAAGCTATTTTGGCTTATAATAAAAAATTAAAAGATGACAAACGTATAGAAACCGTATTACTTCCTATACGAGATGGACTTACGATAAGTCGTGTTAAATAATTCTTTTAAAACCTTTATAAATAAGTGTTCCTGTGATAATTCCTACAGTGTAACCTGCAATTATATCTAAAGGAAAATGAAAGCCTAAATAGATACGACTGTATGCAAAAACAAGTGGAAACAGCAACATAAGATAAATCCATTTTTGCTGTTTTCTAAATAATAAAACAATAAAAGTGGTTACGGCTGCCGAGTTAGAAGAATGCCCTGAAAAAAAACTATAACTCTGTGGATTATAAATGGTAGTAAAATGACGTATTTGACCTTTTAATTCTGCTACATTACAAGGGCGCAAACGCGCTACGCTATTTTTTACAAAATCAGTAAGCCCATTGGTTACCGCTATCAAAATGGCTACTGCTAATAAAGTATATAACCCTTTTTTTAAACCTGAAATTTTAAAAATAAATACTAAAAGTACTACAAATAAAGGTATCCAATGCTCTTGTTTAGTAATATAAATCCAAAAAGCATCCCAACGTTCATTTCCTAAATTATTTAGATAAACGAGTAATTTTACATCAAGGTCTAATACCGTTTCCATTAATCTCGTTTTATAGTTCCTTCTATTTCTTCGGTCATTTTACGAACTCCAGAACCTAATTCTGCCACTTCTTTTTTTACCGAATCTACAATAGAAGTATCTACACCTTGTTTTTCGGCAGTATTTAATATTTCGCGCTTCACATCATTGGTAGCATCTTTTAACTGACGAAACCCTTTACCTAATTGCCTAGCAACTTCAGGTACGTTTTTTGCACCAAAAATCATTACATACGCTAATATGATTACTATAATTTCAACTCCTCCTATAAAAAGCAACATAACTCATTAATTTTGAAAACAAAAATAGTGTTTTTTTTAATATAAATTTAATCTTCTGCTAACAATCCATTATTTCTAAAATAAAGCACGATTGCTTCCTTCATGAGCACGGACTGTTCTCCTGCTTTTAATGGCGGAATTTCTGATATCAAATCATAATGTGGCCATTTATCATCGTCAAAATGGCTAAATTTATAGTACCCAAAAGGTTCTAACAGCCTACATATAGCAATATGCATTAGGTTTAATTTTTCATCTTTTTTAAACTGCTGGTGTGGCTGTCCTAATTCTTGCAAACCTATAAGATAAATGATACCATCTACTTCTAGCAGTTCGCCATCATTAAATTGGTCTGAAAGTATTTTTTGAGCTTTTTCAAAGTCCTCTTTAAGTTGTTCGTCTCTTGCCATAATTAATCTATTACAGCTTTTACACGACTTACAGCATCTTGCTTACTTAAAGTTAGGCGCACAACACAATCTGTTTTTGCTAACAAATCGTGAGGAACACCACCTTCTAACGCTACAATATCACCAGCTACCAAATGATGCACTTTATCGTTTACTCCAAAATCTAGTTCGCCTTGTATCATTGCTACAGTAATTGGAAAAGCCGTTTGATGTTTTTTCATAAGTTGCCCTGCTTTAAAAGCAATACGTATTTCTTTGGTAGTTTCTGTTTCAAAAAGGACTTTTATAGCTACTTTGTCTGCATTATAACTTAAGTCTTTTAATATATTTGTGTATTTCATCTTATTATTTTTAGTACTACAAAATTAAATTAATTAATAATTATAGCTGTAGTTTTTTAGCATTATTATTCAAACTAAATTCCCTTTGGGATTGCGGCAATAAGTTTTTTAGTATAATCGCGCTTTGGTGCTTTATAAATAGCATCCGCTTCACCAATCTCTGCTATTTTTCCTTGATTCATAACTAGCAATTGGTCTGCCATATATTTCACTACAGCCAAATCGTGTGAAATAAAAATATAGGTAAAACCAAAAGTATCTTTTAGTTCGTTTAACAAATTAAGCACTTGCGCCTGTACCGAAACATCTAATGCAGAAACCGATTCATCACAAACAATGAGTTTAGGTTGCATAATCACCGTTCTAGCAATACCAATACGCTGCCGTTGCCCACCAGAAAACTCATGCGGATAACGGTAATAATGTGCTTCTTGAAGTCCTACTCGCTTTAATATTTCTAGTACTTTTTGTTTCCGTATCGCCTTGTTTTTATATAATTTATGAACGGTCAAAGGCTCTAAAATAGCCTCTCCTACCATCATTTTTGGATTCAATGATGAATATGGATCTTGAAAGATTATTTGTATTTCCTTACGTAATTCTCTTAAAGATTTTTTAGACAATTTACTTATGTCTTGCCCCTTATAAAATACATTTCCTTTTGTTGGTTTTTCTAGCTGCAACAACACTTTTCCTAAGGTAGATTTGCCACAACCCGATTCGCCAACTAAACCTAATGTTTCCCCTTCATAAACTTGGAATGACACGTTATTTACCGCTTTAACTACTTGCTTTTTATTGCCAAAAAATTTATATAATTCTTTAATTTCTAATAATGGTTTTTTACTATATAGTGCTTGATGTTTTGCAATGCGTTCTTTACTATTTATTACTGTTAAATCAATCGTTTCATTTAAAAAATCGGATACCGTAGGGAGTTTTTTTAAGCGTTTATCCATAGCAGGACGCGCATTTATTAGTGCTTTTGTATAATTTTCTTGTGGGTTTTTAAATATTGCTGCTGCAGTGTCCATTTCTACAATTTCTCCTTGATAAAGCACTAGTATAGTATCTGCAATTTCAGATACCAAAGCCAAATCATGTGAAACAAAAATAATACTCATACCCGTTTCTTGCTGCAAGTCTTTGAGTAAGCTAATTATTTCTTTTTGCACCGTAACATCCAAAGCTGTTGTAGGCTCATCGGCAATAAGTATTTTAGGCTTGCACGCTATAGCCATAGCTATCATAACACGCTGCTGCTGCCCTCCAGAGAGTTGATGTGGATACTGCTTGTATAACTGTTCTGCTCTAGGTAATTTTACTTGCTCAAAAAGCGAAATTACGGTATCTTTCACTTCTTTTTTAGTGCAAATACGGTGCAGTAGCAAAACCTCCGCCACTTGATAACCACAAGTCAAACTAGGGTTTAAAGCCGTCATTGGTTCTTGAAAAATCATAGCAATTTCTTTTGCTCTTATAGCCTGTAATTGTTTTGTTGTTTGCGTAAGTAAGTTGATTTCTCCTGAATCAGCTTGAAAAAGTATTTCTCCTGAAATTTGTGTTTTTTTCTTATCAAGCAAACCCAAAACTGCCAAATTTGCTACCGACTTACCACTTCCTGACTCACCTACAATACCCAATATTTCGCCTTTATTGACTTGATAATTCAAATCAAACAATACTTGATTGGTTATGTTCCCATTTTTAAATGATATGGATAGATTTTTTATGGCTAATAATGGTTTCATTGGTGCAATATACAACTTATTATTTTT
>CAYPAK010000011.1:0-2550 GCA_964408665.1 uncultured Flavobacteriaceae bacterium
ATGATAAAAAAAGATTACTTACTCAGGCCGTTATTTGTGCTATTAGATGAAATAGTAGCTAAATTTAGCGATGTAGCAACTAGTCTAACATTAGCTATAAAAGCAACAAAACGCGATGAGGTATATCAAAAGTATTTAAACCAAAGTCGTGAGAAAATACTTCAAACTCCCAACCAAGAGCTAATAGCACAGTTTGCTGATACCAAGCAACTAGAACTTCTGGCAGAAATAGTATATCAAGATTTTGTTATAGAAACCGACCCTATAATTAAAAAAGAATTGCACCAAAAGGCCTTGGCTATTTTTAAACATCTTGCAGGTGCAAGTGCTAATTATGATATGCTGCGAGCGCAAAAGATAAAACAATTAGAATTGTGGTCGTAGATAATACGCCCAAAACATAGTACTACTTCACAAACTTCCCTGTTTTGATATCATAGTCATAAGGGCAATGTTTGCAGCCGTTTTTACAGCAAAAACCACGTTTTAAATGGTATGCTTCGGTAAAAACACGATAGCCCTGTTCGTTTATATAATAGTCTTCGTTAGTTTCTTTTAGTTCTTTTTTGCTATTCATATGGCAAAAATACTATTTTTTTTTATAACTTGCTAGCACCAAACCAAGCCAAAACACTATGAAATGGCAGTATTACATCCTTATACGTCTTAGCGTATTATTTTTAATAGGTACTATTTTAGGCTTTACTCTTGATTTAGATACGCAACTACTCCCTATAATTATAATCGCAACAGTCTTAGTATTAATAGCACTTTATTACATCGAAAAAAATAAGTTTGTACAAGGCGCTGCTTTTGCCCTTGTAAGTTATAGTTTGTTTGTTTTATTAGGTGCTTTTAATGTTGCTATTCATCAAGAGCGTAATGAAGAAAATCATTATGTAAACAATACTAAATCACATAAAACAGCTATTTTATCAATTACTAAAGTTCTTAAACAAGACAAATACTATAATAAATATTATGCAGAACTAGTACAACTTGATACTAGCAAGGCAAGCGGTAAGCTGCTTTTTGTTGTAAGCAAAAAAGCTGAAAAACTACAAATAGGAAGTGTTGTACTTGTTAAAGCCCTATTTCAAGAGCTATACAAACCTAAAAATCCTTACGGTTTTAATTACAAAAAATACTTAGCAAAACAGCAAATTTATAAGCAGTTAAAAGCCAAAAATTATGTGCTGCTAAATCATAAAAAGAGCTTGAAAAGCTATAGTGAAACTTGGCGAAATATACTTATAGCACGCCTTGAAAATTCAGGGTTTGGACAAGATGAATTTGCCTTGTTTAGAGGCTTGTTACTTGGTGACAAAACGAGTATTTCTAGTGAATTACGTCAAGATTATGCGCAAGCTGGTGCTATGCATATTTTGGCTATTTCGGGTTTGCATATTGGTATATTGCTCTACTTATTGCAGTTTGTGCTCCAGCCACTAGAAAGGCTTAAATACGGTAATTTTATTAAAGCTATACTTGTTATTTTATTGCTTTGGGCTTATGCGCTTTTTACAGGTTTTTCGCCTTCGGTGATTCGTGCCGTTACCATGTTTAGCTTTATAAGTATTGGTATTAATTTTAAACGAAACACAAGCATATTAAACACCTTATTTGTAGCCTTGTTGTTTCTACTAATATGCAATCCCTTTTATATTTTTGACTTGGGTTTTCAGTTTAGCTTTTTGGCCGTTTTTGGTATTGTTACGCTACAACCTAAACTTGTTAAATTAATAGATACGAACTATAAAGTAATTCAATATTTTTGGAGTTTACTTAGTGTTTCTGTTGCTGCTCAGCTAAGTGTTTTGCCTTTATCTTTGTATTATTTTCATCAATTTCCAGCGCTATTTTTTATTAGCAATTTATTGGTTATTCCTGCTTTATCTGTAATACTTGGTTTGGGGATATTTATTATACTTTTGGCTAGTTTTAATATAATTTTTACACCTTTAATACGAGCTTATAATTTACTTTTGTATTTAATGAATAATTTCATTCATTGGGTTGGGAGCAAAGAACAGTTCTTTTTTAGCCAAATACGCTTTGATTTTGTAATGTTACTTCTTGCTTATCTAATTTTAGCATCATTACTTGTTACTATTTACAGTAAGAACAAAAGATTTCGCTATTATTTTTTAATAAGTATTGTGTTATTTCAAAGTTATACTATTTATACTAAAAATCATTATTTAATTCATAATGAATTTGTAATTTTTCATAAAAATAAAGCAAGTATAATTGCTCGTAAAAACGGAAATCAATTACAGCTTTTTACTTCAGATAGCGCTGTAGCTAATAGTGTTTTTATTAAGAATTATAACCGTGTTAATTATATAAAACATACACAAGTAAATCCGTTAAAAAACTGCTACTCATTCAAAAAGGAGAAACTGCTTATTGTAGATAGTTTAGGTATTTATAAAACGAGTAAAAAAGTGAGAACTATAGTACTTCGTAATTCGCCAAAAATCAATTTAGAACGGCTTATCTTATGGCACAGACCCAAGCAAATCATTGCTGATGGTACTAATTATAAAA
>CAYPAK010000011.1:2650-17586 GCA_964408665.1 uncultured Flavobacteriaceae bacterium
CTTATCTTATGGCACAGACCCAAGCAAATCATTGCTGATGGTACTAATTATAAAAGCTATCTAAAACAATGGCAAAAAACCTGCAAAAAGTATAAAATTCCATTTTGGAACACTTATGCTAATGGTTTTTATCTTGTTAAGTGATAAAAATTATGAAAATAAGGTAATAGCTAGTTATTATAAAAAACCTAGCTCTAATTTTGCTTCTTCGCTCATCATGTCTTTGTCCCAAGGCGGATCAAAAGTGATTTCTACTTCGGCATTTCGTACCAAATCCATTTGGCGGATTTTTTCTTCTACTTCTTGCGGCAATGTTTCGGCTACAGGACAGTTTGGTGTAGTTAGTGTCATGAGCACTTTTACATCTAAATCTTCATTGACTAATACATCATAAATCAAGCCTAATTCATAAATGTCTACAGGTATTTCGGGGTCAAATATCGTTTTAATTACTGCTACAATTTCCTCTCCTAAGGCTGCTGTATCTACTGTTTTTGTTGTTTCACTCATAGTACTATTTATTTTGAAGTATATGCCAAGGCATAGAGTTTTAATTGTTTTATCATAGAAACCAAACCATTAGCTCGCGTAGGCGATAAATGCTCTTTTAGTCCTATTTTGTCTACAAAATACAAATCTGCATCAAGTATTTCTTGTGGCGTAAATCCTGAAAGTGTGCGTACAAATAAAGCAATAATTCCTTTGGTAATAATGGCATCACTGTCTGCGGTAAATACAATTTTATCTTCGGTATTATCGGCATGAAGCCATACTTTAGATTGGCATCCTTTTATTAGGTTTTCGTCTAGTTTGTATTGCTCATCTATCAAAGGCAAATCGCGCCCTAGCTCAATAATATATTCATAACGCTCCATCCAATCATCAAACATATCGAACTCGGCTATTATTTCTTCTTGAATTTCTTGAATACTCATAATTCTTATTTAGAATAATTCTAAATACAAAAGTACATAATATTTTAACTTCCAAAAACTGTTTTGGCTTTTATTTTCTCTTTGCTTATTTAAGCCCATTTATTTAAACTATTTTTGTTTTAAATTCGTTTAAAAACTAATGAGAAAAACACTATTATTCATATTGTCTTTTACTGCTTATTTGTCTTTTGCACAAATAGACACTACTTTTAGTGTGCAAAAAGAAGTGTATTTGCAGCAAAACGAGTTGCAGTTAGATAGTGTAAGTATCAGTCCGTATAATTTTAGGCTTTATACAATCCAGCAAAAAAAGGTGGATAGCACAGCTTATCGTGTAGATTTTGCAAAGGCGGTTTTGCGCTTTACAGATACTATTAATTTAGCTAAAAAATACATTGTTCATTACTATAAATTACCTCGTTTTTTAACCAAAACATATCGTGGTTATGACAAGAGACGTATTCTAAAAAATCAAGTTCAAGATACTAGCTTTGTAAGTACAAAAGCTTTAAAACAGCAGGTAATTCCCTTTGACGGACTTCACACTAAAGGTTTTTTTGCTAGAGGAATTACCGCAGGAAACAACCAAGATATGGTAGTTAATTCAGCATTAGACCTACAAATATCTGGAAAAATAAAAGACGGCGTGACACTCCGTGCAGTACTTCGTGATGATAATTTACCTAGACAACAAATAGGTTATTCCGAAAATATCAAAGAGTTTGACGAAGTTTTTATGGAACTTAAAGCCAAAAAATGGCTAGCTCGTGGCGGTGATATCTTACTCAAAAATCAAGACTATTTTCTTGATTTTGAAAAAAAAATACAAGGCGTTTCATTTAATTATCAAGGGAAACACACCACACTAAAAACAGTTGGCGCCTTAGTAAAAGGGCAATATGGCGAATATGTTTTTCAAGGAGAAGAGGGCAATCAAGGACCTTATAAAATAAAAGGGAAAAATAACGAACTTTACCTCTTGCTTGTAACCGATTCGGAGCAAGTTTATGCTAATGGCAAACTACTATCACGTGGTGAAAACGAGGATTACCGTATTGATTATCAAAATGCAGAAATTATTTTTAACCCAAGTTTTGCCATTGGAAACAAAGACCGTATTACGGTAACTTACCAATATACAGACAGAAGTTACACAAGGCTCGTTACCTATGCAAAAGCAGCTTATAAACAAAAAAAATGGGCAATAAGCACGAGTGTTTTTACAGAAAATGATGCTAAAAATAGTCCTTTGCAACAAGAATTGAATGACTTACAAAAACAACGCTTGGCTGCTGCTGGAGACAACGAAAGTTTAATGCAAGCACCATCAGCATTAGCAAGCGCTTACTCCGAGAATAAAATTCTTTATAAAAAAATCAGTACAGGAACAGCTTATTATTACGAGTTTTCTAACAACCCCAATGACGAACTGTACTTTGTACGTTTTAGTAATGTAGGGACAAATAATGGCGCTTACGAAATACAAAGTACCGAAGCTATTGGTACTATTTATACTTATGTAGGGAATAATAACGGGAGTTATGAGCCTAGTATTCGCCTTATAGCACCTAATAAATTACAAGTTGTTAATCTAGAAATGGCTTATCACCCCAGTGAAAAAACAAGCATTCATTTTTCGGGAGCTAATTCTAATTATGATAAAAATTTATTTTCAACTAATGATGATTTGGATAATAAAGCAAATGCTTTTAAACTACGAATAACACAAGTCCTTTTGCAAAAAAAATGGAAAACTTGGTTTAAAGGGAGTTATGAGCAATTGCAAAGCGATTTTAAAACCGTAGCACGATTAAAAAAAATAGATTTCAACTACAAATGGAATATCCAAAACCACAGTGGGCAAGAAAATTTTGTGCAAGCAGGTATTTATAGTACGAAGGACAAAAACAATATGATAAGTTATGAAATACAACAGCTCAAAATGGGAACGGCTACAAATGGAATAAATCATAAAGCACAAGCTGCTTACCAGTATAAAAAAATAAAATTAGCATTAAACACAAATCAGCTAGCGAGTACTAGCGCATTAGAAGATAATAGTTATAACAACTTATTTGCTAGTATTGCTTTTAACCCCAAAAAGACTAGATACCGCGTAAGTTATCAAAGCGAAATGAGTAAGCGTATAGCCAAAGACACGCAGCTACTAAACCCGCTAAGTCGTGGGTTTTCGGAAGTAGAAACTACTGTGTTATTTGGTAAAAAAAGCTCGAAAAATATCTTAATTTCTTATGCTTACATTCTAAACGATAGCATAAAAAACAACGCGCTTAAACAACGTAGTAAAACTAATTCTTACAGTATAAAAACTCAATTTTTGCAAGATAAACTAGGTAGTGGAAGCCTGTTTGTTAATTATAGAAACAGTCTTTTAAACGAAACAAATCAAACCATAAATACCTTGAACTCTAAAATAGTTTTTGATTATAAATTCATTAAAAAACTTATTACATCACAAACTAACTACAGCACATTCTCTGGGAAACTTCCACAGCAAGAATTTACATTTATAGCTGCACAAGCAGGTTTGGGTTATTACAAATGGAATGACTATAACCAGAACAATATACAAGAGCTTGATGAGTTTGAAGTAGCCCAATTTCAAGATGAAGCAGATTATATACGGGTATTATTACCTACAAAAACGTATATAAACACGTTTCAAAATAAATTTTCGCAGCGCATAACTATTAACCCTAACCAATGGGGTAACAGCAATGGAAAAATCAAGCATTTTTTAGCAAAATTTTACAATCAAAGCCAAATTATTATAGACAAAAAAGAACGTTTAATTAATAATAACTTCAAGTTAAATCCTTTTGAGTTAGCTAATGATAATGCTATTGCATTATTGTATAGTTTTCAAAACAATTTATATTTTAATCGTGGAAAACAGCATTATTCCTTACGTTATCAATATTTAGAAAGTAATACCAAAACATTATTAAGCATTGGGCTTCAAGAGCAATACATTCAATCTAATAGCCTGTTTTTTAAACATAAAATAAATGCATTTTGGCAAATAGCTTTAGAAACGACAAAGCAAAATAGTAAGCGTTTTGCCGAGAATAACACTAGTGCAAATCACCAACTAAAAAGCATTAAAATCATTCCCAAGATACATTTTAAAGCATCTAAAAAAACAGTTTTTACATTATTTTATAGTCTTCAAGAAAAAAATAATAACATCGGAGCTTTTGAAAGTTTAAAACAAAAGCAGTTGGGATTAAAACTGCACCATCAGGCCAATAAAAAATTCAGTCTAGACATAACGGTTGATTTATATAATAATGATTTTATTGGTAATAGTAATTCTCCTGTAGCATACCAAATGCTTAGTGGCTTACAAAAGGGAAAAAACCAAGTTTGGCAATTTTTATTACATCGAAAAATAAACAGTTTTATGGATTTGAACATTAATTATAGTGGAAGAAAATCAGCATTATACCATACTATTCACAATGGTTCAATACAATTAAAAGCATATTTTTAAGTAATAGTTTTGTTTTTTAATACTGCAACTTGCCTTTGCATTTTGCTTAAAGAAACAAACGTAAAAATAATCAAGCCAAGCCAAAAAAAATAGTTGTATTTTTGCACAGATGGAAAAAGAATATGTAATACTAGTAGATGAAGCTGATACGCAAATCGGTCTTATGGAAAAGATAGCAGCGCACGAAAAAGCCCTATTGCATCGTGCATTTTCTGTGTTTGTGCTGAATAAAAAAGGCGAATTAATGCTGCAGCAGCGCGCCTTGTCAAAATACCATTCGCCAGCATTATGGACAAACACTTGTTGTAGTCATCAGCGTGATGGAGAAACTACACTTGATGCAGGAAAACGTAGATTGCAAGAAGAAATGGGTTTTGGCTGTGAGCTAAAAGAACTATTTTCGTTTATTTACAAAGCGCCTTTTGATAATGGGCTTACCGAACACGAACTAGATCACGTACTTGTAGGTTATTATGATGAAAGCCCAACAATAAATCCTGAAGAAGTAGCAAGTTGGAAATGGATGAAAGTAGAAGCTATAAAAGTTGATATAGCAAAAAATCCGCAAAATTATACCGCTTGGTTCAAAGTGATTTTTGAACGATTTTATAAAGAATTAACTCATGAATTTCAAGTAAACGAACCGATATGAAAGTAACCGTACACAGAAAAGCACACTTTAATGCTGCGCATCGACTGTATTGTCCCACTTGGGATAATGCCAAAAACGAAGCAGTTTTTGGTAAATGCAATAATCCTAATTTTCATGGGCATAACTACGAACTTGTTGTGAGTGTTTATGGCGAAATAGACCCAAAAACAGGATTTGTAATTGATATGGGCGATTTAAAAACATTAATCTATGATAAAATAGAATTGCATTTTGACCATAAAAATCTCAATGAGCAAGTTCCAGAATTTAAAACACTAAACCCTACGGCAGAAAATATAGCCGTAGTTATTTGGGATAGATTACGTCCTTTTTTGGACGAAGAATTAAAACTAAGCATTACGCTTTATGAAACACCACGAAATTTTGTAACTTATGACGGCAATGATTAAAATAGTAGCAGTAGTATTTTTGGCAGCTTTATCTTTTTGGTTTTTTAAGCCAAAACCAAAACACTTAAAAGTAGGCGATGTGATGCCTAGCTTTAGCCTAAAAAATCAAGAAGGAAAAATGATAAAAAGCACTGATTTTTCAGGGAAATCTCTGGTTGTTTATTTTTATCCAAAAGACGATACACCAGGATGCACCAAAGAAGCTTGCTCGTTTAGAGATTACTATGATTTGTTCCAAGAAAACGGCGTAAGTGTAATCGGTATTAGTGCCGATGATGTTACAAGCCACAAAGCCTTTGCTACAAAATATCACTTGCCTTTTGTTTTATTGGCGGACCCTAGCCGCGCGGTACATAAAAAATTTGGTGTTGGTAAAGAATTGGGCATTATGACTTCTCGCATTACCTTTATTGTTAATGAAAAAGGACGTATTATCAAGATTTTTAAAGATAATATTAATGCCAAAAAACATGTAACAGAAGCTTTAGACGCTTTAAAAATTAAAAAATAATGAGTTGTAATTATCCTATAAAATTTGAACCCATTCTCAAAGAAAAAATTTGGGGAGGAACAAAGTTAAATCAATTATTTAATAAAAAATCTACGGCTAATAACTTAGGGGAAAGTTGGGAAATTTCTACTGTAAAGGGCGATATTTCTATAGTAGCAAATGGTTCGTTAAAAGGACAAAATTTAGTACAATTAATAAAAACGTATAAGGCAGATTTATTAGGTGAAAAAATCTATGCAAATTTTGGCAATGAGTTTCCGTTATTGATAAAATTTATAGATGCTAAAACTGATTTATCCATACAATTACATCCTAATGATGAATTGGCAAAAAAACGCCATAATTCCTTTGGAAAAACAGAAATGTGGTACGTGATGCAAGCCGATGAAGAGGCGCGTTTGATTGTAGGTTTTAACCAAGAAGTAAGCAAAGACTTGTATTTAGAAAAATTGGCACAAGATGATTTACTTAGTATTTTAAATGAAGAAAAAGTGCAGCACGGCGATACATTTTTTATACCAACAGGACGTATTCACGCTATAGGAAGTGGTGTTTTGCTGGCCGAGATACAACAAACCTCAGATATAACCTACCGCGTATTTGACTGGAATAGGGTAGATGATAATGGTAATGCTCGCGAACTTCATACTGAACAAGCATTAGATGCTTTAGATTTTAGTTATCAAGAAAGCTACAAAACCGCTTATAAAGTTGAAAATAACAGTGCAAATTTAGTTACTTGTCCGTATTTCACAACAAATTTATTAGTATTAACTAAAAACCAAAAACAAGTTACTTCATTAAAAGATAGTTTCCATATTTATATGTGCGTAAAAGGTGCTGTGGAAATTCAGTATAATTCTAATTTAACTGAAACAATAAGTCTAGGAGTGGGAGAGACGGTTTTGATTCCTGCTTGTATGAAAGAGATTATTATTGTAGCATCAGCCGATTCTGAGTTGTTGGAAGTAAGGAGTTAGTGAAAATTTGTAAAGTTAAAATTTGCAAATAAACGGAACCTGAACTTAATTCAGGCTCTGTTGATTTGGAAGAAAAATCTCTTAGCCCCAAAGGGGGAATTCTACGTAAACGCTAAGTACATTTGTATATCCCTTAATAACGTCTTCATTACGGCAGCTGCTGAATCAAGTTAAGCATGATGATATGTGCTAAAAGCAATAACTATTGAAAATATAAACCAAAAAAAAGCATTCATTAATTATTTAATGAATGCTTTTGTTATTAATAATACTTAAAGTAATTAAGCGTTTTCTTTTTTGATTAAATTCAAAGCCGAGCCTTCTTTATACCAAGCTATTTGATTAGCGTTGTAAGTATGGTTAACAGTAATTAAATCATTAGTGCCATCACTGTGTTTTATATCAATAGTAAGCGGTTTGTTTGGTGCAAAATCAGCCAAATCAATAAAATCAAATTTATCATCTTCACGAATTAAATCATAATCTGCTTCATTAGCAAAAGTAAGTCCAAGCATACCTTGTTTTTTTAGGTTTGTTTCGTGAATACGTGCAAAAGATTTTACAATCACTGCAACAACACCTAAGTGGCGTGGTTCCATAGCTGCATGCTCACGAGAAGACCCTTCGCCATAGTTATGATCACCTACAACTATACTAGGAACTCCTGCAGCTTTGTAAGCACGAGCCGTATCAGGAACGGGAGCGTATTCTCCTGTTAGTTGGTTTTTAACTTTATTTGTAGCTTTTCCAAATGCATTAACGGCACCTATAAGCATATTGTTGGAAATATTATCTAAATGCCCTCTGTAACGTAACCAAGGTCCTGCCATAGAAATATGGTCAGTAGTACATTTTCCATCTGCTTTTATAAGCAGGCGAGCATCTTTTATAACATCTCCTATTGGGTCAAATGGTGTAAGTAGTTGTAAGCGTTCAGAGTCGCTAGCTACTTTTATTGTTACACCTGAGCCATCTTCCATTGGAGCTACATAACCTGCATCTTCTACATCAAATCCTTTTGGTGGCAATTCAAACCCTGTAGGTTCTTCTAGCATTACTTCTTCACCATCAGCATTAATAAGTTTATCTGTCATTGGATTAAAATCCAATCGTCCAGAAATAGCGATGGCAGCAACCATAGATGGTGATGCTACAAAGGCATGTGTATTTGGGTTTCCATCGGCACGTTTAGAGAAGTTTCTATTAAACGAATGTACAATGGTGTTTTTTGGTTGATCATCAGCGCCTTCTCTTGCCCATTGTCCTATACAAGGGCCACAAGCATTGGTAAATATCTTAGCATTTAATGAAGTAAAAATGTCTAGTAAACCATCACGGTCTGCGGTGTAGCGTACTTGCTCCGAACCTGGATTAATACCAAATTCTGCTTTTACAGTTAGTTTTTTATCAACTGCTTGTTTCGCTACCGATGCAGCACGAGATAAATCTTCGTATGATGAGTTAGTACAAGAACCTATCAATCCCCATTCTACTTGAAGTGGCCAACCGTTAGCTTTAGCTTTTTCGCTCATTTCTTTTCCTACAAAGGTGTTTAGGTCTGGTGTGAAAGGGCCGTTAAGTTGTGGTTTTAGTGTGTCTAAATTAATTTCTATTACTTGATCAAAATACTGCTCAGGATTAGCATATACTTCGTCATCACCTGTTAGGTAACTCGCTATTTTATCAGCTTCATCGGCTATATCACTACGATCTGTAGCGCGAAGATAACGGGCAATAGATTCATCATAACCAAATGTAGAGGTTGTAGCGCCTATTTCGGCACCCATGTTACAGATTGTTCCTTTTCCTGTTGCAGAAATAGCTTTAGCGCCTTCACCAAAATATTCTACAATAGCTCCAGTACCTCCTTTAGCAGATACAATACCTGCTACACGTAATATCACATCTTTTGGTGCTGACCAACCACTTAGTTTACCTGTAAGTTTTACACCGATAAGTTTAGGGAATTTCAGTTCCCAAGGCATTCCTGCCATTACATCTACAGCATCAGCTCCACCAACACCAATGGCAATCATACCAAGTCCGCCAGCGTTTACGGTGTGTGAGTCAGTTCCTATCATCATTCCGCCTGGAAATGCATAGTTTTCTAATACTACTTGATGTATTATTCCTGCTCCTGGTTTCCAAAACCCAATACCGTATTTATTAGAAACAGATTGTAGAAAGTTAAAAACTTCACTACTGTTGTTTATGGCATTTTGCAAATCTTTATCAGCACCCATTCTTGCTTGAATAAGGTGGTCGCAGTGTACGGTAGTAGGAACTGCTACTTGCTTTTTTCCTGCTTGCATAAACTGTAATAAAGCCATTTGTGCTGTTGCATCTTGACAAGCTATACGGTCTGGTGCAAAATCTACATAGTCTTTACCTCTTGTAAAAGCTTTGTTTGCTGTGCCATCCCAAAGGTGATTGTACAATATTTTTTCGGCTAATGTTAAAGGTTTTCCTACAAGCTCACGAGCAGCGTCAACACGCTCTTGCATTCTAGCGTAAACTTCTTTTATCATTTCAATATCAAATGCCATACGGTTTTGTTATTTTTTTGGTTAATATATACGGTGTTATTTTCATAGCAAAGATACTACGAATTATTTAATTATTACATTAAAAATACTGATTTAACAGGATGATTAATAATTATTAAAAATAACAAGCTTTAATAATTTATTTTTTAATAAAAATATACTAAAATTACTATTCTTGTAATTTAGCAATAATACTCTCTATGCTAATACGTTCTGCTTCGGCTTTGTAGTTTAACACCATTCTATGGCGAAGTACACCGTTGGCAACAGCTTTTACATCGGCTATATCTGGCGCGTATTTACCATTAAATGCAGCATGTGTTTTTGCGGCAAGTATTAGGTTTTGCGAAGCTCTAGGTCCTGCACCCCAGTCTATATATTCATTTACTATATCGGGCGCATTAGTAGTGTGTGGTCTTGTTTTAGATACGAGTTTTACTGCGTATTCTATTACATTGTCAGTAACAGGTATTCTACGGATAAGCTGCTGGAAAGCTATAATTTCTTCTGCGGTAAATAAGGCATTAATCGTTGCAGATTTAGCTCCAGTAGATGATTTTACCACTTCAACTTCTTCTGAAAATGAAGGGTAATCAAGGTAAATAGAAAACATAAAACGGTCTAGTTGCGCTTCAGGAAGCGGATAAGTTCCTTCTTGTTCTATAGGGTTTTGTGTGGCCAAAACAAAGAAAGGTAAATCTAAATCAAAGTGATTTCCTGCGATAGTTACCGAGCGTTCTTGCATAGCCTCTAGTAAGGCTGCTTGTGTTTTTGGCGGGGTTCTGTTTATTTCATCAGCAAGGATGATATTAGCAAAAATAGGGCCTTTTATAAATTTGAATTGACGTTTTTCATCTAATATTTCTGAACCTAAAATGTCAGAAGGCATTAAATCTGGTGTAAACTGTATACGTTTGAAATCTAGTCCCAAAGCTTGTGCTACAGTATTTACTAATAGCGTTTTGGCAAGTCCAGGAACACCAATAAGTAATGCATGCCCGCCAGAGAATATGGCAGTAAGTACTTGATCTACAACATCGTCTTGCCCAATGATTATTTTGGCAATTTCTTGTTTTAAAGCACTGTATTTTTTTACTAAATTTTTAATAGCTTTTACGTCACTCATAGCTTTAATAAGTTAATTATTTTCTTTGATCCATTTGCTTTCAAACTTACAATCTCTATAGTCATCGGTAACTTTGACGTATGTTTTTTCTATGGTTTCTGCCATCCATTTTTTTACTTCACGCCCTTGTTTTTCTTGTAAAGCAAAAGCTTTAATTTTTACATAATCTTTAGTAAAAGATGCTTTATGTGCAGGTGTTTTCTTTATCACACTGTACATTTCAAATTGTTTTTTGTTGGTTTGGTCTATTGAAAATTCTGGTTTTGATACTTCCCCTTCTTTTAGTCCAACTATTTTTTTGTAAAGTGCAGGGTTCATTTGTGTAATTTCAAATTCAGAATCTCCAGTTGAAGGGTCTATAAGTAGTCCGCCGTTATGTTTAGAGTCTTTGTCATCAGAAAATTCTCTTGCTGCTGCATCAAAACTTACTTTGCCTGATGTTATTTTTTCGTACAATCCTTCAATTTTTGTTTTGGCTTCTTGCAAAGTTGCATCAGTTACTTTGGGTATTAGTAAGATATGTCTTAGTTCTAATTCCTGTCCTTTTATCTTGTCTATTTTGATAATGTGCCAACCGAAATCCGTTTCAAAAGGTTCTGATATTTCACCTTCTTCTAGGCTAAAGGCTACATCTTTAAACTCTTTTACAAATGGTGTTTTTCTATTCATAGTATAGAAACCTCCATTATTTGCTGATCCTGGATCTTGAGAGTAAAGAATTGCTTTTATTTTAAAATCTGCTCCAGCTATTACTTCTGCTTTTATTTCTTTTAGTTTTTGAATGACTTTGTCAACTTCTTCTTTGGGTGCTTTGGGTTGAATGACCAATTTTGCAATGCTTACCGTTGCATCAAATTCGGGTAAACTGTCTTTTGGTATTGCATTAAAAAACTGACGTACTTCTTCTGGAGTAATTTCTATATCACCAACAATTTTTTGTTGCATTTTTGATGCTAACATTTGGTCTTTTAGTAGTGTTTTCAGTTCTTCTTGTAGCTGTACTTCATTTTCCATTCCGTAGAATTTCAGGGCTTCTTCAAGACTTCCTGTTTGCTCTTTTATGTAGCTGATTTGTTGTTTTGCTTTTTGGCGTACTTCTTCATCAGATACTTCAAGACTGTCTTGTATCGCTTGGTGTACGTAGAGTTTGTCTTCCATTACTTTTCCTAAAAGCATGCAGTCTGTTAGTAAGCTAACATCTACTTTTTTCATAGCAAATTCTTGTTTCATTCGGGCTATGTCAGAATCTAATATTACTGATTCTCCTACAACAGCGGCTACACCGTCTATTTTGGTTTTGTCTTGTGCTATTCCAAGGCTGTATATGGCAAGTAATATTATAGTAGTAATCGTTTTCATACTATTTGTAGGTTTCAAATTTTTTATTAATAATTGCATCTTCTAATAAGTCTTTTTCTATTTTTTTTAATAATTCTAATTTTCGTTTGTGCAATAAAATTTGACGTATTGTTTCTTTTTCAAATGAAAGCGGAGCAATGTCTTTTTTTTGTTTTATTGCCTTTACAGCGACCAAAGATACAGTTAATGAATTTTCTAACTGTGCTATTTTAGTTTTTTTTAAGAGTTTTTCTTTTAATTCGGGATAAAAATTAGGAATTTCATCATAAACACTACTTATTTTGTACCAAATAGAATCGTTTAGGTTCATTTTGTTAAAAGACATTTCTAAATCTTGTAGTGCTTTGATGTCTTCAGTTTTGTTAGATTTTAATAGTTTTTTTATTTTATTTAAATCTAAATCTGATTTGTTAAAATTAACATATTTAAACTGTATAATATCTTCATTAAGTAAAAAATCTTTCTGATGTTTTTTGTAAAATGTGGCAATTTCATCAGCAGTAATTAGCGTGTCTAATTCTTGTTTTACAACAGCTTCTTTATATTTATTAATAAGTATATCATTTTTGTATTGTACTACTAAATTATGAATTGCTTCTTTATCCGTATCGTTAATATTAAGGTTTGCCTTGTCGAGCAGCAGTTTTTCTTTTGCCCAATTATTTATAAATGCATTGGCATACAAAATGCTATCTGTTTCTGATAAATCTTTTGGGATAACGTTGGTTAATGCTTCTTTTTCTAAATAAAAGTCACCAATCCTAGCAATAGGATTTATGGGTTCATCTTGATTTTTGCTACCATTACAGGATAATACTAAAAAAGGTATAAATATAATAAAGTATTTCATTTAGTTATACTTCTTTTTTAGTTTCCCTACAACTTCTTGGTTTACTACAACTTTGTATTTTTTGTGTAAATTGGCTAGCCATTGTTTTTCCATTTCATTTTGGTAATCGTTAATGATTTGCCCTTTAGCTTCATCAAAGGTTTTGAATATTGATGGTTTTATATCGCTTGTTTTTGTTACGATATAATTATTTTTTTCTTTTATTACTTTAGAAACACCTTCTTTGAGTTTATATTTTTTAGGCAAGTTGCTTCTGCCATCCTCTATTTTTTTGAGTGAGAATAATACGTGTATTTTATCGGTATTTACTATTTTTTCTATTTCATTTTTACTTTTCCCTGCTTGTAATAGTTTGCATACCGCTTTGGCTTTCGTTTTATTGGTAACTGAAGCTAAAAGTACGGTAGCGCGTGTGTTCCATTTGTATTTTTCTTTGTTGTTTTCGTAATAAGCGTGTAAGCCTAAGGTGTCTTTTGGAGCTTTATCCCAAATCTCCTGATTCATTAGGTTAAATAATAATACCCCATCGCGGTATTCTTGCATGGTGTTTGCAAAAGCACTGTTTGTTTCTTCTAAATGCGCTTTGTAATAGTCAAAAATAGCATCATCAACAAATTGTTTGTATTGTTTTGTTAATGTTTTTTCTAATGCCTTTTCTCGAGTTTTTACAGGGTGATTTCTTAGGTAATTCGCAAAATCAGCATAAGTTTTTGTTTCCTTATTTAGTTCTAAAGCTGTGCTTGTGTTTTTTTGTAGCGTAGCAGTTGGTTTCCATAATCCTTTTTGGTAATTAGTGTCACTAAATTTCAAAAAGTCTTTTATAAGGTTGCTGTTAGTTTTTATACGATATTGTTTTTTAATTTTTTCTAAAAAAGCTTTGGTGATTAACTTAGAACGCATATCATTTGCTATTTTACTTTTGAGTTGAGCTTGAGCTTTTTCAAAAGTAGGAAGAGGTATTTTACGGATAAGTTTTGCAATATGCCATCCGTAAGGCGATTGAAATGGTTGCGATATATCGCCTGCATTTTTTAAGCTAAAAGCTACTTTTTCAAATTCAGGAACCATTCTATTGATACCAAAAACGGGTAATCGTCCGCCTTTTGCAGCACTTTTTTTATCATCAGAAAGTTGTTTGGCAAGTGAAGCAAAATCACTACCATTTTGTAGTTGCTTGTAAATGTTTTGTATTTTTTCTTTAGCTTCAGCTTTATTTTTTTTGTTGGTAACTATCATAATATGTGCTACTTCTACTTTGCCGTGAGCGGGACGCACATCATTTACTTTGGTTATGTGATAGCCAAAACGTGTTCTAAAAATGTTGGAAACTTTTCCTTTTGGTGTGCTGTAAGCGGCGTTTTCAAAAGGATAAACCATTTGAAATACAGAAAAATAACCAAGGTTACCACCATTTTTTTTAGCCGAAGGGTCTTCAGAATACTGTTTTGCTAATTTATCAAAAGCTTCTCCAGCTACTGCTTTGTCGCGTATTGTCTTGATTTTGTTGTATGCTGCTAAAGTATCTTTAGGCAAAGCATCTTCTGCAAGACGTATAAGTATATGGCTAGCGTTTACTTCTTTTAGACTTCTGTCATAGGCTTCTTGCATGAGCTTTTGGGTTACTGTAGCATCGGTTAAGTAGCTTTTTAAAAGATCTTTGCGGTATCGCTCTAGTTCGCGTTGGTAATTTACATCTTTATTCAAACCTTGAGCATAAGCCTCTTGTAGTTTCAGCTGATAATTAATATAAAGATCTAAATAATTAGCAATCTTTTTCTGATTATCATCTTGAACAAGGTCTATATTCTTTAAATATACTCGTTCAAATTCTGTGGTACTTATGACTTTGTCTCCTACGGTAAAAACCGTTTCGTGCTTTTGTGCTTTTGCTAACAAAGTAGTAAAAACTACTAAGATAAAAACTATTTTTTTCATTGTTTAAAAAATTTTAGATTACAAAAGTAAAAAAATATATGCCTTTTTGTACTATTTTAACAAAATTATAAACGTATAATTTTTTTTGCTTTACTATGTAGTAGGTGTTGTTTGACTA
>CAYPAK010000012.1:0-14493 GCA_964408665.1 uncultured Flavobacteriaceae bacterium
TTTTTTTGCTTAAAAGTGTCAAAAGTTATTAACAAAGTGGTAAATAATGGTAAAAAGTGGTAAAAGTTTTATATTTTTGACCTTTAAAACAGTGAATAGCTACTTTTTATGATTAATCTAATCGGAACATACGAATGCAAAATGGACGCCAAAGGGCGTGTAATGCTACCAACCGCCCTAAAAAAGCAGTTGGAAAGTGCTTTGCATGAGGGTTTTGTGATTAAGCGTGCTGTTTTTCAGCCTTGTTTAGAATTGTACCCAATGCAAGAATGGAATACGCTTATGGAAAAAGTAAATAAGCTAAACCGTTTTAACAAAAAACATAATGACTTTATCCGAAGCTTTACTGCTGGGGTAAAAATTATAGAACCTGATGCTACTGGAAGAGTATTGATTCCTAAAGATTTGATAGCTTATTCTGGTGCAAAGAAAGAAATTGTGATGTCTACAGCGGTCGGTATTATCGAAATTTGGGACAAAGACAAGTATGAGCAAACCATTGCAGCGTCAATGGATAATTTTGCCAATTTAGCAGAAGAAGTAATGGGAGGTGTATCAGATGACGAAATTAGCATATCATAATCCAGTTTTATTGACCGAAACCGTAGCAGGTCTTGCCATAAATCCGAAAGGGGTTTATGTAGATGTTACCTTTGGTGGTGGTGGTCACTCTAGAGAAATATTAAAGCATCTTGATGAAGATGGGCGCTTGTTTGCTTTTGATCAAGATAAAGATGCTTGGAAAAATGCTCTAGATGATAGTCGTTTTACATTGATAGGCGAGAATTTTAGATATATCAATCGGTTTTTGCGTTTTCATGGTGTAAAGCAAGTAGATGGTGTTTTGGCAGATTTGGGGGTTTCTTCACATCAGTTTGATAAAGCTGAGCGTGGTTTTTCTACCCGTTTTGATGCCGCTTTAGATATGCGAATGAACCAAAGTGATACGCTTACGGCTCATAATGTGGTCAATAAATATAGTGAGGAGCAATTAAGTAGTGTCTTGTTTCAATATGGAGAGCTGCGTGCTTCACGCCAAATAGCTTCGGCTATTATTCAGTATAGAACGGATAAAACTATTGACACTAGTTTGCAACTTCGTGAAGCGATAGCGCGTTTTTTGCCTAAAGGTAGAGAACATAAAGTAATGGCGCAAATTTTCCAAGCGATACGTATCGAGGTAAATCAAGAAATGGAGGCTTTGAAGGAGTTTTTATTGCAAATGCCTAAATTAATTAAACCAGCAGGAAGATTAAGTGTGATTTCCTATCACTCCTTAGAAGATAGATTGGTAAAGCGCTTTATCCGAAACGGTATGTTTGAAGGCGAGCCTGAACGTGATATGTTTGGTAATTTTGAAGTGCCTTTCAAAAAAGTAGGAAAATTAATTATTCCTTCTAAAGCAGAAATAAGTATAAATAATAGAGCTAGAAGTGCAAAGCTCCGTATAGCAGCAAAATTGTAATTATGGCAAGTTTTAAAGAAAACATATTATCCATATTACGTATCGACTTCTTGCTTAAAGAAGATGCCGCTAAAAACTGGCGTTTTATCGTGTTTATTGTCTTTTTGGCAATTATAATGATAGCAAGTTCGCAGAAAGCAGATAGAAAAGTGTTCCGTATTTCTAAACTAAGAAAAGAAGTTACGGCTTTGCGTTCTGAGTTTGTTACTACTAGAAAAGAATTAGAAAAATTAAAATTAGAATCAACAGTAATTAACCGTATAAAAGATAAAGGCTTGCAATCTTCTAAGGAAGCACCAATTAAATTAGTACAACAATAATAATGGAGTTCTCACAAAAACATATCGTACATAGAGCTGGATTGCTGTCGCTATTACTACTTGTGGTTGCTGCAATGATTATCTATAAATTAATAGATATTCAAATTGTTGATGGCGAAAAATACCGAAAAAGAGCTGCTAAACTTACTACAAGAGTAAAAGCAGTTCCTGCAGAACGCGGTAATATTTTTACTGAAGATGGTAGTATTTTGTCTTCGTCAATATCTAAATACGATATTTATTTTGATGCAGTAACGGTTTCAAATGAAACGTTTACAGACGGTAATGTACAGCAACTAGCTGATTCTTTGAGTGTCTTATTAGGAAAGCCAGCATCATATTATAGTACGCGATTAAAAAAAGCGCGACTTCACAAAAACAGGTATTTAGCTATTGCCAAAAAAATAACACATCCAGCGTATTTGCGTATTAAAACATTTCCAATTTTTAAAAAAGGATCAAATAGAGGTGGTTTTATAAAAGAGCAATTTGTTGTAAGAGAATATCCTGCAGGCGAGTTGGCGCGAAGAACAATTGGTTCTGATAAAATGGTTTATGGTAATGATGGAAAAATGTATCCACAGCATGTAGGTATTGAGGGCTATTATAGTAATTACCTACGTGGTAAAAATGGTAGAAGATTAATGCAAAAAATAGGTAGAGGAGAGTGGAAACCTATTAATGATAATAACGAACTAGAACCTATAGAAGGAAAAGATATTGTAACTACATTAGATTTGACTATACAAGATATTGCGCATAATGCTTTAAAAAGTCAGCTACAAAAATTTGAAGCAGATTTTGGTACAGCCATAGTAATGGATGTAAAAACGGGTGCTATCAAAGCGATGGTTAATTTAGGAAAAAACGAAGGGAGTTCACGTTATTATGAAACGGTAAATTATGCCGTAGGAACACCTTATGAGCCAGGTTCTACATTCAAACTTGCAAGCCTTCTCGCTGTTTTAGAAGAAAAAAAGATTGATACCGCTATGGTTATAGATACAGGCGATGGAAAATATAAAGTATATAATAAATATGTGCGCGATGACCATCATGGCGGTTTTGGTAAACTAACGATTGCCGAAATTTTAGAAAAATCATCAAATATTGGCTTTGTAAAATTAGTGCAGCGATATTTTGATAAAAACCCGAAACAATTTGTAGATAGACTTCGCAATATGCACTTGAATCAAAAAACAGGAATAGCTATTAAAGGAGAAAAAGCACCAAAAATACCATATCCTACCGATAAAAATTGGAGTGGACTATCACTTCCTTGGATGACGCACGGTTATGGTGTAGAACTTACGCCTTTGCAAGTGTTGACTTTTTATAATGCGGTGGCTAATGATGGTAAAATGATGAAACCCTATCTTGTTTCTGAATTGAAACAATGGAATACTGTTATTAAAGAAAATAAACCTACAGTTATAGATCCATCTATTTGCGCTAAGAAAAATGTGAAAATAGCACAAAAACTTTTAGAAAATGTAGTAAAAAAAGGAACAGCAAGAGGCATATATAATGCCGATTATTTACTTGCAGGAAAAACAGGGACAAGTCAAGCAAATTACTGGAAAGGAGAAAAATACAAAGAATATATTTCTTCATTTGCAGGGTATTTTCCAGCAAACAGCCCACAGTATTCTTGCATTGTTGTGGTGTATCATCCTAATAGAAGTATAGGTTATTTTGGAGCTGAAGTAGCAGCGCCTGTATTTGCAAAAATAGCACATCATTATTATGTAAAAAACACCGTAACGGAACCGTTAAGAAAAGCAAATATAGCCTTGAGAGTGCTGAATGATGATTACGAAAAAGCAAATAAAATTGCTCAAAAATACAAAACGATTATGCCTAATGTAAAAGGGCTTCCTGCAATGGATGCCTTGGCTATTCTTGAAAATTTAGGTTTGAAAGTGAGATTAGAAGGGATAGGTAAAGTAATGGAGCAATCTATAAAGGCAGGCGAAAAAATACAAGATAAAAAACAACTGATTTTGCTAAAATTATCATGAAAAATCTAAAAGACATATTATATAAAGTCGTAATAGAAACTGTAATCGGCACAACCGATTTAGCTATTAATGCCTTGCAATTTGATTCTAGGAAAATCACCAAAAATGATGTTTTTGTAGCGTTAAAAGGTGTGCAAGCTGATGGGCATTTATTTATAGATAAAGCCATTGAAAATGGGGCTACTGTTGTTGTTTGCGAAGAAAAACCAACAGAATTACAGAAGGGAATAAATTATATTATTGTAGCAGATTCACATAGCGCTTTAGCGATTATGGCAAGTAACTATTATAATAACCCATCTACTAAATTAGACTTAGTTGGCGTAACTGGAACTAATGGTAAAACTACTGTTTCTAGTTTGTTGTATCAGTTGTTTACTAATGCAGATTACAAGGTAGGTTTGCTATCTACCGTAGAAATAAAAATAGGATTGGCTGTGTTTAAAGCAACGCATACCACACCAAACCCGTTGATGATTAATTATTATTTAAACGAAATGGTAGCACAAGGAGTGCAATATTGTTTTATGGAAGTGAGTTCGCACGGTATTGACCAAAAGCGTATTGATGGTTTAACGTTTAAAGGCGGCTTGTTTACTAATATAACACACGATCATTTAGATTATCACAAAACATTTAAAACGTATTTAACGGTTAAAAAAACATTCTTTGATAAGTTGCCAAAAACAGCCTTTGCATTAGTTAATGCTGATGATAAAAACGGCTTGGTAATGCTTCAAAATACCAAGGCTAAAAAAATGACTTATGCCTTGAAAACGCTAGCAGATTTCAAAGGCAGAATTTTAGAAAACAGCTTTGAAGGGATGCTTTTAGATGTAAATAATAAAGAAGTTTGGACGCGACTTGTAGGCGAGTTTAATGCTTACAACCTATTACTTGTTTATGGTGCGGCAGTTACTTTAGGTTTAGAAGAATTAACATGTTTACGTTTGTTAAGTGAGCTAAAAACAGTTAATGGACGCTTTGATTATTTTACTGCAGCTAATGGCGTTACCGCTATTATAGATTATGCACACACCCCCGATGCTTTAGAAAATGTAATAAGCACAATTAATACAATTCGCACAGGAAATGAAGCACTTATTGCAGTTGTAGGTTGTGGTGGCGATAGAGATAAAAACAAAAGACCTAAAATGGGAAAAATAGCAGCACAGCTAGCTACACAAAGTATTTTTACTTCAGATAATCCTAGGAGTGAAGACCCAACAACTATTATAGCAGATATGGAAGCAGGCGTACTTCCTCAAGATATGAAGAAAGTGCTGAGTATTACCGATAGAAAACAAGCCATAAAAACTGCGGTACGCCTTGCAAACAAAGGTGATATTATACTCATAGCAGGAAAAGGGCACGAAACTTATCAGATTATAAAAGACAAAGTATTAGACTTTGATGACTATAAAACTATTCAAGAATTATTAAACAATTAGCAAAATTATGTTATACTACTTATTTGACTCATTAGAAAAAAGCACTCATATACCAGGTGCAGGATTATTTCAATATTATAGCTTTAGAGCGGCATTAGCTTTATTGTTATCTTTATTTATATCGCTGATTTTTGGTAAAAAAATTATTAAATTTTTACAAAGAAAACAAATAGGTGAAACCGTACGAGATTTAGGTCTTGCTGGTCAGATAGAAAAAGCAGGAACGCCAACTATGGGCGGACTTATTATCATTATTGCTACTATAATCCCTACGTTGTTGGTTGCTAAATTAGGTAATATTTATATTATAATGCTTTTGGTAACAACTGTTTGGATGGGCTTTGTAGGTTTCTTAGATGATTATGTGAAAATTTTTCAAGGTCATAAAGATGGTATGAACGGAAGGTTTAAAATAATGGGGCAACTGTTATTAGGCGTTTTTATAGGTGCTACAATGTATTTTCATCCAGATATTACCATTAAAGAAGAAATAAAAACTGCACAAGTTCAAACTATAGAAAATCAGGAAGTGAAATTTGGTGAAGCAGAAAAATCGTTAAAAACAACGGTTCCTTTCATTAAAAATAACGAATTTGATTATGGTTCATTATTAAAGCCTTTTACCGATAAATATGAAAAATATTCATGGCTTATTTTTATACCATTTATTATTTTTATAATCATAGCCGTTTCTAATGGGGCTAATTTAACCGATGGTTTAGACGGACTTGCAGCAGGTAGTTCGGTGATAATGCTTATTGCTTTAGGCTTATTTGCTTGGGTTTCGGGTAATATTATTTTTTCTAGTTACCTGAACATAATGTATATACCCAACTCTGGAGAGATAACCATATTCTTAGCTGCATTTGCAGGTGCATTAATTGGTTTTTTATGGTACAATACTTTTCCTGCGCAAGTATTTATGGGCGATACAGGTAGTTTGACTATTGGAGGTATTATAGCGGTAATTGCTATTATTATCCGTAAGGAATTGCTTATTCCATTACTAGCAGGAATATTTTTGATAGAGAATTTTTCTGTAATCCTGCAAGTAGGATACTTTAAATATACCAAAAAGATGACAGGAACAGGCAAACGTATTTTCCTAATGTCTCCTTTGCATCATCATTATCAGAAAAAGGGAATTCATGAGAGTAAAATAGTTGCTCGTTTTTGGATAGTGGGAATTATGTTGGCAGTACTATCTGTTATAATGTTAAAATTGAGATAATTTATGTTTAGTACATTAGTAAATACACGAAGAAATAATCTTGCAAAAGCAACGGTAGAAAAGCTCGTTACTTCAAGAAAAACAAGTCTATTAAAACAGTTTGGTTGCGAAGAAAATGAGATACATCGCTTGCAAAAGGTGCTTAAATTTCAAGAAGTAACGTATATAAATGATTCTAAGGCTACAACGGTTAATGCTACTTATTATTCACTAAATACGATGCAGTCTGATGTTATTTGGCTTGTTGGTGGTATTAATAGAGAGGCTAATTTTCATGAGTTACTTCCTTTAGTTCGTGAGAAGGTAAAAGCTGTTATTTGTATCGGTAACTGCAATGAAGAAATTATCGCTGTTTTTTCTTCCGTAGTTGATATTACTGTGGAGGCTACAAACATGGATGAAGCAGTTCAGATAGCTAAGCAATTAAGTAATAAGAAAGATACTGTTTTGCTTTCGCCAGCAAGTAGCGCTTTTGATATGTATCAAGATTATAAAGAAAGAGGTGATAAATTTATAAAAGCCGTAAGAGCAATTTAAGATGAGTGCAGTAGTCAAAAATATAAAAGGAGATACCGTAATATGGGCAATAATGCTTTTATTAGGATTAATATCGCTTGCGCCAGTATTTAGTGCAAGTAGTAATATTGGTTTGTCTGCTGAAGTGGCTACAAACTGGACCTTTTTTATAAAACATTTGGCGCATCTTGCTATTGGATTTGCTATATTATACGTTGTACATCTTACGCCGTTTAAAAAATACGGTCAGTATCGCTATGTGCTTATTGCAGCAATTATTGTATTGCTAGCTATTACTTTTGCGCAAGGAACAACTATTAAGAATGTTACTGCCTCACGTTGGATACGTATTCCTATCGTTGGACTTAGCTTTCAAACATCTACATTGGCTATCGTTATTGTAATGATTTTTACAGCTAAATATATGGCATCTTACAAAAGAACAGATACATTTAAAGAAACCTTTATACAGTTTTGGCTTTGGGTAGGTTTGCCGTTGGCATTTATATTGCCAGGAAATTTTTCTACTACTGCTTTATTATTCTTAATGATATTGTTAGTCTTATTTATAGGTGGATACAAACTTAAATATATAGGCTATGTTTTAGGAATTGCTATTGCATTTTTAGGACTGTTCATACTACTTTCTTTTGCTTTTCCCAAAGTAAAAACATTTAATAGAGCAAGTACTTGGATAAGCCGTGTGCAAAGTCACGCCGATGGCGATGATACTTTAGATAAAAATTATCAAATAGACAAAGCAAAAATAGCTATTGCCAGTGGTGGTTTAATCAAATTTATGCCAGGTTCTAGCAAGCAAAAAAACTTTTTGCCACAATCAGAATCTGATTTTATTTATGCTATTATTATAGAAGAATATGGATTGATAACAGGTATATTTATTTTAGGAATTTACCTCTTGTTTTTCTTTAGAATATTGATTATTGCTAATAAAGCATCCAATAAATTTGGAAGTTTACTTGTTATAGCGCTTGGTTTACCTATAGTATTTCAAGCACTGATTAATATGGTAGTAAATGTAGATTTAGGTCCTGTTACAGGGCAAACATTACCTCTTATAAGTAACGGTGGTTCATCTATTTGGATGGTTTGTTTTGCCGTAGGGATAATATTGAGCGTAAGTAGAGAGGCAAACGAATTGGAAGCACAGCGTAAAGCCGAAGAATTAGAAACATTAGAAGAATATATATAACATTGAATAAAAAACTAAACATAGTATTAAGTGGAGGCGGAACAGGAGGTCACATATATCCTGCTATTGCTATTGCCGATGAGTTAAAAAAGCGTTATCCAGATGCTAATTTTTTATTTGTAGGCGCAAAAGACCGCATGGAAATGCAGAAAGTACCTCAAAATGGTTACCAAATAAAAGGACTTTGGATTAGTGGTATTCAGCGTAAACTCACGCTTAAAAATTTAAGTTTTCCGTTTAAGTTACTAAGTAGTTTGTTTAAGGCAAGACGTATAATTACTAAATTCAAACCAGATGTAGTTATTGGTACGGGAGGATTTGCAAGTGGACCTACACTTTTTATGGCAGCGCAAAAAGGTATTCCTACACTTATCCAAGAACAAAACTCTTTACCAGGGATAACTAATAAATTATTGGCAAAAAAAGCAAACAAAATCTGTGTAGCTTACGATGGTTTAGCGCGTTTCTTTCCTAAAGAAAAAATAGTATTTACAGGAAATCCTATCCGAAAAGATTTAATAAAAGGAATAACTGCAACAAGTCAAGAAGCGCAAGATTTTTTTAATTTAGATAAAACAAAACAAACCGTTCTAGTATTAGGTGGAAGTTTGGGAGCGAGAGCTATAAACAAAATCATAGCACAAACACTTCCAGATTTTGAGAAACATAACGTGCAACTTATCTGGCAAACAGGTAAATTATATATTGATGAGTATAAACAGTATAGTAACGGCTTAGTACAAACTCATGCTTTTTTAGATCGTATGGATTTGGCATATCAAGCAGCAGATGTTATTGTGAGTAGAGCAGGAGCAAGCTCTATTTCGGAGCTTTGTGTTGTGGGTAAACCAGTGGTTTTTATACCATCACCAAACGTAGCTGAAGATCATCAAACCAAAAATGCACTTGCCATTGTTAATGAAGATGCGGGTATTTATCTTAAAGAGTCAACACTAGCAGATACATTTTCTAAGACACTTTTTGATTTATTAAATGATAACGAAAAACAAAAACATCTCGGTGAGGCAATACAAAAATTAGCAAAACCGAATGCAACTAAAAATATAGTAAACGAAATAGAAAAATTAATAAATTAAATGAAAAAAAAGGTATTAAATAGTATCAAAATGATTGCATTACTTGTTTTTGTGGTGTTTCTATACGCTTTTTCCTCTAGTAGAAATGCCAATAGAAAGCTGCAAGCAGTTGCTATGCGTTTTGAAAATAGTACCAATTTATTAACAGCTCGTAAAGAAATGCTCAAAGAAATTAATCATTTTGTTGAAGCCAAAAAAACTAAAAAAGGAGCTATTACTAATAGTGTTCTTAAAAATATAGAAACAAGATTAGCAACAAATAAATTAATCGATAATGCTAGTGTTTATCTATCACTTGATGACACTTTGTTTGTAGCTATAAAACAGAAAGAACCGATAGCTCGTATTGTTAGTACTTCCTCTTATTATTTAGATACTAAAGGTAAAAAAATACCATTATCTAAAAACTATACAGTGAGAGTTCCTTTAGTTTACGGTAGTTTTTCTGCGGATGAATTGCTTAAAATAAAAGAATTACTAGACAATATAAATCAAGATAAACTATTAAAAAAACAGATAGTAACGATTATAAAAAATGGAAGAAATGAGTACGAAATGACTACTCGTTTAGGCAATCAGCGTGTCATTTTTGGCAAACTTACTGAAATGCCTGAAAAACTAAAAAAACTGAGTCTGTTTTATGGAGATGCTTGGAAGAAGAAGCGCTTAAAACAGTTCAAAACCATAAACCTGAAATATCATCATCAAATAATTTGCAAAAAAATATAGCCCTATGGAAAGAAAACAAATAGCAGTCGGATTAGACATTGGTACAACAAAAATTGTAGCAATGATAGGACAACGTAATGAATATGGAAAGTTAGAAATACTCGGTATCGGACAAGCAAAAAGTTTAGGCGTACGTAGAGGAGTAGTAGATAATATTACCAAAACAACGCAGTCTATACAAAAAGCTATAGATGATGCTAGAGTAAATAGCGGTTTAGAATTTAACGAGGTTGCTGTAGGAATAGCAGGACAGCATATTCGTAGTATACAACAAACTGATAATATAACTCGTGAAGACGCAGAAAGTATCATTACCGAAGATGATATTGCAAAACTAACCAAGCAATTATACAAAATGGTAATGCTTCCAGGAGAAGAAATAATCCACGTGTTACCACAAGAATACAAAATAGACAGCCAGTCAGACATCAAAGACCCTATCGGGATGTGTGGCGGTCGTGTAGAAGCTAATTTTCACGTAGTAGTAGGACAAGTGTCTTCGCTTAGAAACATAGGACGTTGTGTAATTAGTTCAGGATTAAAACTTGACGAAATCACCTTAGAGCCTTTGGCATCTGCCGCAGCAGTTCTTGATGAAGAAGAAATGAAAGAAGGAGTTGCACTTATAGATATAGGTGGCGGAACTACAGATTTGGCGATATTCAAAGATGGTATTATACGTCATACTGCCGTTATTCCTTATGGTGGGAATGTAATTACCAATGATATAAAAGAAGCCTGTCTTATCACCGAGAAACAAGCAGAATTGCTTAAAGTGCGCTTTGGTTCTGCTTGGCCAGGAGAAAATAAAGATAATGAAGTAATCTCTATACCAGGACTTAGAGGTCGTGATCCTAAAGAAATTACTAAAAAGAATTTATCGAAGATTATAAATTCTAGAATTTTAGAAATTATAAAACATGTGCATCAAGAAATTATAAATTATGGCGCCGAAGAAAAGAAAAAACAACTTATAGCAGGCGTTGTAGTTACTGGAGGTGGGTCAGAGCTAAAGCATTTAAAACAAGTTGTGCAGTTTATCACAGGTATGGACGTGCGCATAGGCTACCCTAATGAGCATTTATCTAGTAATGGTGTTGTAGAGGTAACAAGCCCAATTTACTCCACAGCAGTAGGATTGGTTATGGCAGGATTAAATCATAAAGAGAAAAATACTGTAGAAGATGATGCGCTAGATATAGTAGAAAATACTACTTTTGCTGAAGAGAAAATTACCGCAGAAGATGAGGAAACTACAGTAACTAACGAAGAGGTTGTAGCAGAACAGGAAACGAAAAAACCCAAAAAATCATTATTTGAAAAATGGGGTGAAGGATTAAGAAGAATTTTAGATAACGCAGAATAAACACAAAACATTATGGAAAATATATTTAACAACTTAGCATTTGATATGCCAAAAAATAAATCAAGCGTAATCAAAGTAATTGGTGTAGGTGGTGGAGGTGGAAATGCCGTAGATCATATGTATGAGCAAGGTATAAAAGGAGTAGATTTTGTTATCTGTAATACAGATTTGCAAGCGCTACAAAACTCACCAATACCAAATAAAATACAATTAGGTATAAACCTTACCGAAGGACTTGGTGCAGGAGCCGATCCTAAAGTAGGTGCTCAAGCAGCTGTAGAGAATATAGAGCAGATAAAAAGTGTTTTGAGTTCTAATACCAAAATGCTATTTATCACAGTAGGAATGGGTGGCGGAACAGGTACTGGTGCCGCGCCTGTTATTGCTAAAGTAGCTCGTGAGCTAGGCATTCTTACTATTGGTATCGTTACGATTCCTTTTCAGTTTGAAGGCGAAAAACGTTCTAAACAAGCGCAAATTGGTATAGAAAGTTTACGTGAACATGTAGATTCATTAATTATTGTTAATAATAATAAACTTACCGAAATCTATGGTGATTTAGGTTGGAAAAAAGGTTATGCTAAAGCTGATGAAATATTAGCCGATGCTGCCAAAGGTATTGCAGAAGTAATTACACAGTATTACCGAACAAATATTGATTTTAAAGATGTAAATACAGTACTCAAAAATAGTGGAAGTGCTATTATGGGAAGTGCCATTGCTATTGGAGAAAATAGAGCGCAGAAAGTAATTCAAGAAGCGCTGGATTCACCATTACTTAATGATAATAAAATTACAGGTTCTAAAAATGTACTATTGCTTATCGTTTCTGGAGAGCAAGAAGTTACCATTAAAGAAATAGAAACAATTAATGCTTTTATTCACCGAGAAGCAAAATCTAATGTAAATATTATCATGGGAATTGGCGATGATGCTACGCTTGGTAACAGTATTAAAGCAACCGTTATTGCTACAGGATTTAATAATGATTTACAAGAACAGTTAATTAATATAGAGGAAAAGAAAATAATTTATACTTTGGACGATGAGCAAGAACTTACACGTCCTTTAAAACCAGTTATTACAAAACATGAAGTTCCTACAGAAGTAGTAGAAACTCCTAGAGATTTGTTTTATGATGAGCGTAATGAAAATAAAAGTTCTGAAGTAGAAAGCCATAAAGGTGACGAAAGCAAAATTGTACACCAACTATTAGCAGAAGACGAATCTATAGAAGACGAAATGTTTAATCTTATGGGAACGCCAGATGCGGTTAGAAATATGGAAGTTACCTATGAATCATTAAGTGAAACTGCAAAAGACGAAATAACGATTGATGATGATTTTATCTTTACCGAAATAGAAGAAGTTGTACCTGAAATAACAGCAGAAAAACCAAGCCAATTAGCTTTTGATTTTGATATGCCTATTAATGCATTAAATGTAAAAGAAGAAGTCATTTCTGAAATAAAAGAAGATAAAAAACAAGAAGAAACTCCAAAACGTTTTGACTTGCATTTTGAGGAAGAAAAAGAAACAAAGCAAGTACAACAAGAGCTGTTTGTAGAAGAACCAGAACTGCTTTTTGAGGTAAAAATAAAAGAAGATAAAGAAGCTGTAGCGCCAGTTGCCGAAGCAGAACAAGTACAACAAGCACCACAGCTTACTAATGCAGATCCTTTTGATGCACCCGTTGACGAAGTGCTTAAACGTAGAACACCATTACGTATAAAAGAATTAAATGAATTCAATTATAAGTTCCAAAAAGGAACTTTAGATAAGATAGAACAGTACGAAAACGAACCTGCTTACAAGCGTAACGGTGTAGTATTAGACGAAATGGATGATGCTAGTAGCACTTTATCTCGTACAAGCTTAGATTTTGATAGTAATAATGATTTGCAATTTCGCTCAAATAATTCTTTTTTGGATGACAATGTAGATTAAAAAAATAATAATTTGTTCAATTAATTTCCGTTTTAATAATGCCTAATTAGTATTAAACTACTACTTTTGCTGTTGTTAAAACGGATTTTTTATTATAAATAAATACAACATGCTCAACGGAAAAATCACACAAGAAGCCTACACATTTGATGATGTATTACTAGTCCCTGCTTATTCAGAAGTAGTGCCAAATCAAGTAAGTTTAAAAACAAATCTTACTAAAAATATTGCATTAAATACGCCGATACTTAGCGCAGCTATGGATACGGTTACAGAGTCGGCAATGGCAATAGCAATGGCGCAAGCAGGTGGAATTGGATTTATTCATAAGAATATGACCGTGTCAGCACAAGCAGCAGAAGTGCAAAAGGTTAAAGCATTTGATTTTGATAAAATACGTTTTCCTAATGCAATTACCGATAAAAACGGGAAACTACTTGTTGGTGTAGCCGTAGGTGTAGCCAAAAATTTAATGGAACGCACGCAAGCTCTAGTAAGTGCAGGAGTAGATGTTGTAACTTTAGATTCAGCACACGGGCATTCACAAGGAATTATTAATGCCGTGGCACAACTCCGCAAGGCTTTTCCAAAATTAGAAATTATAGCAGGAAATATTGTAACGGCAAGTGCAGCTCAAGCCTTAGTAGATGCAGGGGCTAATGCGGTAAAAGTAGGTGTAGGGCCAGGTTCTATATGTACCACTCGTGTAGTTGCAGGAGTAGGTGTGCCACAACTTACTGCTATAAATAATGTTTATGAACAGTTGAAAAATCAAGAAATAGGCATAATTGCCGATGGCGGTATAAAACACTCAGGCGAGATAACCAAAGCCATTGCTGCAGGAGCACATTGTGTTATGCTAGGGAGCTTGCTTGCAGGAACCGATGAATCTCCTGGAGAAATCATTGTGCAAGATGATAAAAAATACAAATCGTATGTAGGTATGGGCTCTTTGGTTGCTATGGAACGCGGTAGTAAAGATCGTTATTTTCAAGAGGATAAAAAGAAATTAGTTCCCGAAGGTATTGAAGCATTAAAACCATATAAAGGAAGTGTAAGTGCTATTATTTTTCAACTTATAGGCGGTTTGCGTTCAGGAATGGGCTATTGCGGCGCTAAAACTATTGATGCCTTGCG
>CAYPAK010000012.1:14593-16705 GCA_964408665.1 uncultured Flavobacteriaceae bacterium
CAAAAGGAATTTATAACGCTTATAAGCCCTTTTAAAGATAAATTATATCGTGTAGCAAAACGATTATTAATCGCTGATGATGAGGCAAAAGACGCTACACAAGAAGTATTATTAAAACTATGGACGAATAAAGAAAAATTAAAAAATTATAACAATGTAGCCGCTTATGCTATGACTATGACTAAGAATTTTTGCTTGGATAGATTAAAATCAAAACAAGCAAGCAATGTAAGTATTAAGCCGATACATAATTTTAGAACAAGTACCGATTTAGAAAAACAACTCGTAGCCAATGATAGCGTAAGTATAGTAACAAAAATTATGGAAACACTGCCAGCGCAAGCACGACTTATTGTACAACTACGAGATGTAGAACAGTACAGCTTTGAAGAGATAGCAGCAATGCTTGATATGAAAGAAACCGCTGTGCGTGTAACACTATCACGAACACGAAAAAAAATAAAAGAACAGTTAATAGCAATACACAATTATGGAATTAACTAATATAAAAAAACTAGTTACAAAGTATTTTGAAGGAAATACATCATTAGCGGAAGAAAAAGCGTTACAAACGTATTTCACCCAAGACGAAATCGCTTCAGAATTAAAGGCATACCAGCCGCTTTTTAACTATTACAAAGAAGATAGTAAACAAACCTTTACGCTAGATGCTTTAGCATTTTCAACCACTCCTAAAAAATCAAAAATACGCGTTATGAAGTGGTTTGCCGTAGCAGCATCGCTTGTTTTATTGGTAAGTATCTATTTTCAACAAAAGCAACCAGCATATTCTAAAGCAGAAAAAATGGCAGCTTATCACGAATACAAAAAAGCCATGTATTTATTAGGTGGCGAAATTAATAAAGGCGTAAATGAGCTCACAGTTCTTGAAACCTTTGAAACAACAAAAAATAAAATAATAAAATAATTTAAAGAAAATATATTATGAAAAAATTAGGATTAACACTCGTATTTATATTGATAGCAAATTTTACTTTTGCACAATCAATATTTGATAAATTTGAAGATAATGATGAAGTTACCACAGTAGTAATCAATCAAAAACTATTCAAAATGCTAGGCAGCATAGGCGAAGAAGTAGATGGCGAAGAAGCCAAAGACCTTGTAGATATTGCTAATAATATCAAAGAATTAAAAATATTTACTACCGAAAATGCTAAAGTAGGCGTAAAAATGGTGACAGCAATGCAGCAATATATTAAAAGCGAAAACTTGTCGGAGTTGATGCGTGTAAAAGACAAAGGACAACTCGTAAAAGTATATGTACGCGAAGGAAATACCGAAAATTTTGTAAAAGAATTGGTAATGTATGTAAAAAACACCGATGGACAAAACGTATTGATGTCACTCACAGGAAACATAGACCTTAGAAAAATAGGACGTATAGCAGACAAAGTAAAAGGCGCAGAAGCATTAAAAAGTATTAAAGTAAAAACCGCTAAATAATATGAAAAAATTAATTTTAGTAGCACTAGTCTTAATTGGACTTAGCTCTTGTAAAAACAAAACTGTAGAATATTATTTTGTTGACAATGCCGAAAAAGATGGATTTTTAGCTTTTGATTTGCCTGCAAGTATCATTCAACCTAAAGAAGGAATAAGCAAAGATGCGCAAGCAACTTTAAAGACCTTAAAAAAAATGAATGTTATTGCTTTGAAAAAAGACGCTGTAGATGCCGCAACATTTGAGCTAGAACATCAAAAATTCAAAGCCTTAAAAAAGGATAAATCGTATGAAAATTTAATGCGATTTAAAAATGGTAACACAAGTTTTTCGGTAAAAATACAAGGAGAAGCAAATGCCGTAAACCAAATACTAGTTTTTGCAGATAACAAGAAATTGGGCTTTGGCGTAGCACGAATACTGGGTAATAAAATGAACCCAGCAAAGATAATGCAGTTGAAAGAAGCATTTAATGATATGGATTTAGACGGCAATCAATTATCCGTGTTAAAAAACCTTCTAAAATAATTCAGCTGTATACTTCAGTTAATTAATTTTAACAAATAAGCACAAAACTTCTGTTTTGTGCTTTGTTTTTTTGTAGTGTACTACTTTTAACTTTACAAACTTTCTACTTATAGCTATTA
>CAYPAK010000013.1:0-9256 GCA_964408665.1 uncultured Flavobacteriaceae bacterium
AAAATGCTCAATTTAACAAAGTCAAATTGAGCATTTTTTATTTAGTTAAAATACAGTTAAGCTGTTATTCCTTTTGAAAGCTCTCTGTATGTACCGTCTTCTAATTTTTCACGTATAGCCGTAAATGCTTTTATTGTTTTGTTTACATCATCTATGGTATGTGAAGCAGTTGGTATAAGGCGCAATATCATTATTCCTTTAGGAATTACAGGATATACTACTATAGAGCAGAATACACTGTGTGTTTCTCTTAAATCTTTAACTAATACCATAGCTTCTGGTACTTCTCCTTTTAAATAAACAGGAGTAATACAGGTTTGAGTAGAACCTAAGTCAAAACCAGCTTCTTTCAAGCCGCCTTGTAGCGCATTAGTAATATCCCAAAGTTTGTTTTTGAGTTCAGGAGATTTACGAATCATATCAAGGCGCTTTAATGCTCCTTTTACCATTGGCATAGGCAGTGATTTTGCAAATACTTGTGAACGCATATTATATTGTAAGTATTGTATTACATCTTTATCTCCAGCAAAAAACGCTCCAATTCCTGCCATAGATTTTGCAAAAGTAGCAAAATAAACATCTATACCATCTTGAACACCTTGTTCAAAACCTGTTCCACGACCGTGTTCTCCTAAAGTACCAAATCCGTGTGCATCATCTACAAGTAAACGGAAGTTGTATTTTTCTTTAAGCGCTACAATTTCTTTTAAACGCCCTTGTTCTCCACGCATACCAAAAACACCTTCGGAAATAACAAGTATTCCTCCATTGTTTGCAGTTGCCATTTTAGTGGCTCTTTTTAAGTTTGTTTCAAAGCTCTCCATGTCGTTGTGTCTGTAAACAAAACGTTTTCCTGCATGAAGACGTACACCGTCTATAATACAAGCATGCGTATCCATATCATAAACAATGACATCATTCTTAGTTACTAAGGCATCTATGGCAGAAACCATACCTTGGTAGCCAAAATTAACGAGATATGCAGCTTCTTTGTCTACAAAAGCAGCACATTCTTGCTCTAATTGTTCATGATATTTTGTGTGTCCAGACATCATACGCGCTCCCATTGGGTATGCCATTCCGTACTGAGCAGCAGCTTCTGCATCTGCTTTGATAACATCGGGGTGATTGGCAAGTCCTAAATAGTCATTTATACTCCAAGTGATTACTTCTTTACCACCAAATTGCATATGGTTGGATATTGGCCCTTCTAACTTTGGGAAAGCAAAATATCCTTCTGCTTGATCTGCCCATTTTCCTAATGGACCTTTGTCTTTGTATATTCTTTTAAATAAGTCTTTCATTATCTCTTGTTTAATGTAGTATGCAAAAGTACATTTTTTTTTCGTTTTACGAAATATTTATTAATAAGTTATGCTTGCATAGGAAATTAACTTTTCAAAACTATTGTTAAAACAAAAAAGAGGCTAATTTTATTAGCCTCTTTTTATATATTTTGTGTAGAATTTATTATTTAATAAATTCTACTTTAAGTTCTTCTTCGTGATTTTTAGAATCATAAAAACCTTGATCATTCATCCATTTATCACTATAAATCTTGCTCATATAGCGTGATCCGTGATCAGGAAAAAGCACCACAACTTTCGAGTTTTCGTCAAATTCTCCCATAGCGGCATATTGTGTTACAGCTTGCATTACGGCTCCTGAGGTGTAACCTACGAAAAGACCTTCTTTACGTGCTATTTCTCTTGCTTTGTGAGCAGCAGATTCATCAGTTACTTTTTCAAAAACGTCAATTACATCAAAGTTTGTAGCTGTAGGGATTAAGTTTTTACCTAAACCTTCTATGCGATAAGGATAGATCTCATCAGCATCAAATTCTTTAGTTTCGTGAAACTTTTTAAGAATAGAACCAAATGCATCAACTCCTAGAATACGAATATTTGGGTTTTGTTCTTTTAAGAATTTAGCTGTACCTGAAATAGTTCCTCCAGTTCCACTAGCTGCTACAAAATGCGTTATTTGTCCGTTAGTTTGTTTCCATATTTCTGGACCTGTGCTTCTGTAATGCGCGTCAATATTTAATTGATTAAAATATTGATTGATATAAATAGAACCTTTATGCTCTTCGTGTAAGCGTTTAGCTACTTGATAGTAAGATCTAGGGTCATCAGCACTAACATTTGCAGGGCAAACATATACTTTTGCTCCCATAGCTTTAAGCATATCTATTTTGTCTAATGATGATTTTGAGCTTACAGCAAGAATACAGTTATATCCTTTTATAGCACTTACCATTGCTAAACTAAACCCTGTGTTACCAGAAGTAGTCTCTACAATAGTAGCACCAGGAGTAAGTATTCCTTGTCGTTCTGCCTCTTCAATAATATGAAGTGCAATTCTGTCTTTAGTAGAATGTCCTGGGTTAAAGGCTTCTACTTTTGCATAGAAGTTACCAGGGATATCTGCTGTTAATTTGTCAATCTTTATAAGTGGCGTGTTTGCGATAAGATCTAAGATGTTATCATGCGCCTGTATTTTTTTGTCCATATAATCAAATTTATAAGTGCGTTGTTAATTGGTTGATTAGCACTTTCTAATTTAACTCTGCAAAGATAATAAAAAAAAATTACTTATTTATTTCTTCGAGGTCAAAAATGAAAGCATAGTCTCTTGCAGTTTCTTTTAATGCTTCAAAACGCCCTGAAGCCCCACCGTGACCTGCACTCATGTTGGTATGTAACAAAAGTTTCTTTTCTCCTTTTTTTAATTCGCGAAGCTTTGCAACCCATTTTGCAGGCTCCCAATATTGCACTTGACTGTCGTGTAAGCCTGTTGTTACTAATAGATTGGTGTAGTTTTCTGCTTTTACTTGGTCATACGGAGAGTACGATAGCATATAATCGTAGTATTTTTTTTCATTAGGATTTCCCCATTCATCATATTCTCCAGTTGTTAATGGTATGCTATCGTCTAGCATAGTTGTCATTACATCTACAAAAGGTACTGCGGCTACAACACCATTATATAGTTCGGGCTCTAAATTTAAAATAGCTCCCATAAGCAAGCCTCCAGCAGAACCTCCCATTGCGTAAATATGTTTTGATGATGTATAGTTATTATCAATTAAATGATGTGCGCAGCTATTAAAATCGGTAAAAGTATTTTTTTTGTGTAATAACTTTCCGTTTTCATACCATTGACGTCCTAAATATTCGCTTCCACGAATATGTGCAATAGCAAAAATAAACCCTCGGTCTAATAAACTTAAGCGATTCGTGCTAAATGAAGGGTCTATGGTATAACCGTATGAACCATAACCATATAATAGTAATGGGTTTTCTCCGTTTAATACAATTCCTTTCTTGTAAACTATAGACATTGGTATTTTTGTACCATCCGAAGCGGTAGCCCAAAGACGTTTAGATTCGTAGTTGTTTTTATCAAACTTTCCACCTAAAACTTCCTGTTCTTTTAATGTTTTTGATGTTTTATCATCCATATTGAAGTCAATGACCGATGCAGGCGTAGTCATAGATTGGTATCCGTAACGTAGTATATTGGTATTAAATTCTGGATTGTAATAGGTATATGCGGAGTAGGTTTCTTCTTGAAAAGGAAGGTAATAATCCTTGCTATTATCCCAACGTTTTATACGTAGTTTGTTTAAACCATTATTACGCTCTTCAAGAACAAGATAGTCTTTGAATATTTCAATACCTTCAAGTAAGGTGTCTTCACGATGTGCTATTACTTCTGTCCAGTTTTCTTTTGTTGTTTGGTTTACAGGAGTTTTCATTAATTTAAAATTACTTGCTCCATCGGCATTAGTAGTAATGTAAAAATGATTTTCAAAATGTGCTATATCATATTCTAAACCACGTATTCTTTTCTGAAATAATTTGAAATTGTCATTAGGTGTATTAGCATCTAATAGTTGGTATTCTGAAGTCAGTGTACTTCCTGAACCAATTATTAAGAATTTTCCTGATTTTGTTTTGGTTACAAAAGTATTAAAAGTGTCGTCTTTTTCTTCATAAACCAATTGGTCTTCGCTGCTAGGTGTACCCAACGTATGTTTAAATATTTTGTCTGAGCGCAGTGTTACTTCATCTTTGTGCGTGTAGAAAAGGGTTTTGTTATCATTAGCCCAAGTCATTCCTCCTGTAGTATTTTTTATTTGCTCTGGATAAACAGTGCCTGTTTCTAGGTTTTTTATAAGTACATTGTACTGTCTTCTGCTTACGGTATCAAAGCTGTAGGCTACGAGTTTATTATCAGGACTTACTTTAAAACTTCCCAGCTGATAGTAATCATGTGCTTTTGCCATTTCATTAACATCAAATAGAATTTCTTCGGGAGCTTCTAAAGTTTCTTTTTTACGCGAATAAATAGGATATTCTTTACCTTTTTCAAAACGGGTTATATAATAGTAGCCATTTTTTTTATAAGGAACGGATTCGTCATCTTCTTTAATGCGTCCTTTCATTTCTTCATATAATGACTTTTGAAAAGCTTCTGTATGCTTCATATTAGCATCAAAGTAGTCATTTTCTTCGTTTAAATACTTAATGACTTCTGGGTTCTCTCGGTCGTTTAGCCAATAATAATTATCTATACGTACATCGCCATGTTTTTCTAATTTTTTGGCTATCTTTTTGGCTACTGGAGCTTTTATTTTGTTCATTTTATTTTTATTAGGAGTTTTACAGCTTATTAGTAGTATAATAGCTGTTAGTACAATTGTAAATTTATTGTGAGTTTTCATTTTTAAAATTTAAAATAATGATGTTTGCCCATCATCATCTATTTTAGGCATTTCCCCATTATTATCCTTAATAATTTCAGGATTATTGACCTCTATATCTTCAGGAATTACTTCTTCATAAGGTAGCGATTCAAGTAAATTGATGGTTTTGATTTTTTCGGTGCTTAATTGATTTCCTAAAACACTTATACCTTTAATAGTTATAAATTCTTCAAAATTAATGGTAATAGGAGCGAGGCTTTTTTTAGAAAATATAACCTCAGCCATTGGTCTGTAATCATTAGCAACAAGCATCACTTTAGATTTAGGATGGTTGTTGATTATGTGTTGTTCACTGTCTTTATTTTCAATTAAAAATCGTTTTACATAATAACGTTCTTTTTCGCCATTATAATAAACCAAAGATATGGGCTTGTTACTGTCCCATTTTTCTAAAATAATCATATCATTAGGGAAATGGTTGGTGAGTTCTGTACTGTATAGTTTGGCTATACCACTTTGTGTAATAACAAGAATTTTGTCATCGGCAGTAAATTCACCTAATAAATCACCTCTGTTATCTACGTTAAGGCGTTGTACAGCATCGTCAAACCATATTTTACGTGGTTTAAGTGTAGATTTTCCTTTTTCTTTGAGTTCTATTTTTTTAATAGCGTATTTAGTAACGATATTACCACGAACACCACGCCCTTTTATGGCTAAATCAGCAAAGTCAATATCCCATTTTAGTTTTTTGATGCTTCCTACTGCACGCAGATAAACGGTTACAATTTCTGCTTCACCATTAGGATTTGCTGTAAAATACCAAACTTTTGAACCTTTGTTTCCTTGTGTTAAATCATAATGTTTATCACGTGTGATACCTGTTACTGCAAAACGCTTGATATAACTAGTTCCTTTAGCACCATCACGATAAATCATATTGTAAATAGTACGTTTATCCTTTTTCTTAAATATAGCGATATGTATGATGTTTTTGCCTACAAATGTTTTGTTGGCTACTTTGGTAATCATCATTTTACCATCTGCAAGAAAGATAATTACATCATCTATATCGGCACATTCTGCTACAAATTCATCTTTTTTGAGTGATGTGCCTATAAACCCTTCTTCACGGTTTACATAAAGTTTAGTGTTACGCATTACTACTTTGCTAGCTACAATATCATCAAATATGCGTATTTCGGTTTTTCGCTCTTTGCCTTTGCCGTATTTTTTCTTTAGGTTTTTAAAATAATCAATAGCAAATTCGGTAAGATTGGCTAAATGATGTTTTACTTCGGCTATTTTTTCTTCTAATGCAGCAATATGTTGTTTTGCTTTATCAATATCAAATTTTGATATTTTCTTGATACGTATTTCTGTTAGACGCGTTATATCTTCTACAGTTATAGCACGTTTTAGGTGTTTAATGTGAGGTTTTAATCCTTGTTCTATGGCATTAATAACACCGTCCCAAGTTTCTTCTTCTTCTATATCTCTATAAATTCTATTTTCTATAAAAATACGTTCTAATGACGCAAAATGCCATTGTTCTTGTAATTCATTAAGCTGAATTTCTAGCTCTTGTTTAAGCAAATCTTTGGTGTGAAAAGTAGAGTGCTCTAGTTGTTCTGAAACACCGATGAACGTAGGTTTATTGTCTTCAATAGTACAGGCAAGTGGAGAAATAGCTATTTCGCAGTTTGTAAAAGCGAAAAGGGCATCTATCATTTTGTCAGGAGAAACACCGTTGTGCAAGTGCACACGTATTTCTACATTAGCAGCAGTATTATCTTCTATTTTTTTAATCTTAATCTTACCTTTATCATTGGCTTTTAGGATACTTTCTATCAATGAAGATGTTGTTGTTCCAAAAGGTATTTCGGTAATGATTAAGGTGTTTTTGTTCTCTTGAGCAATCTTAGCACGTACACGAATACGTCCGCCACGTTTTCCATCATTATAATTGCTAAAATCTGCAATTCCTCCTGTTAAAAAATCAGGATAAATAACGGCTTTTTTTCCTTTTAATATTTTTATAGATGCATCTATTAATTCGTTAAAATTATGAGGCATTATTTTGGTAGAAAGTCCTACTGCAATTCCTTCTGCTCCTTGCGCAAGTAATAATGGGAATTTTACAGGAAGATCTACTGGTTCTTTTCTACGACCATCATAGGATAGTTGCCATTCGGTAGTTTTAGGGTTAAAAACAACTTCTAGTGCAAATTTAGACAAACGCGCTTCTATATATCTTGGTGCTGCAGCTCGGTCTCCCGTAAGGATGTTTCCCCAGTTACCTTGCATGTCTATGAGTAGCTCTTTCTGTCCTAATTGTACTAATGCATCTCCAATACTAGCATCTCCATGCGGATGGTATTGCATGGTATGACCTACAAGATTGGCTACTTTGTTATAGCGACCATCATCAAGGTCTTTCATAGATTGTAGAATACGTCTTTGTACAGGTTTTAGCCCGTCTTTGAGTGAGGGTACTGCACGTTCTAATATCACATAGGAAGCATAGTCAAGAAACCACTCCTTATACATTCCTGTAACTTTGGTGATTGTTCCTTCTTGCTCTTGCTCGTTATTATAAAACTTTTCCTCTTCCATTAGTTGTTTATTGTTCTTCTTCTACTAAATCTATTTCAACCTTTAAGTTTTCAATAATAAACTTTTGTCGTGTTGGTGTGTTTTTTCCCATATAGAAAGATAGCATTTCCTCTATTGAGGTTGCAGGATCCATCATAACAGGCTCTAGGCGAATATCTTTTCCTATAAAATGTACAAATTCATCGGGAGAGATTTCTCCAAGTCCTTTAAATCGGGTTATTTCAGGTTTTCCGCGTAGTTTTTTCTTTGCGCTTTGCTTTTCTTGCTCAGAGTAGCAGTAAAATGTTTGCTGCTTATCACGAACTCTAAACAAAGGTGTTTCTAATATATAAAGATGTCCTTGTTTTATTATCTCAGGGAAGAATTGCAAGAAAAAGGTAATTAATAGTAAACGAATATGCATACCATCTACATCGGCATCGGTTGCTATTACTACATTGTTATAACGTAAGTCCTCTAGGCTTTCTTCTATGTTTAATGCGGCTTGGAGTAGGTTAAATTCTTCGTTTTCATAAACTACTTTTTTAGATAAACCGTAAGCATTAAGCGGTTTTCCTTTTAAGCTGAATACCGCTTGTGTGTTTACATCTCTAGACTTGGTTATAGAACCACTTGCCGAATCTCCCTCTGTAATGAAAAGCGTAGTTTCAAGCCTGCGTTCTTTTTTTAAATCATTTAAGTGAACACGACAGTCGCGTAGTTTTTTATTGTGAAGACTTACTTTCTTAGCACGGTCACGAGCTAATTTTCGTATGCCAGAAAGTTCTTTTCGCTCACGTTCTGCTTGTATAATTTTACGTTGTATTGCCTCGGCAGTTTCTGAGTTTTTATGTAAATAGTTATCTAATTTTGTTTTTAGAAATTCATTAATATATGAACGTACTGTTGGTAGGCCATCACCCATTTCTACAGAACCTAATTTTGTTTTGGTCTGCGATTCAAACACGGGTTCCATTACTTTTATAGATATAGCCGAAACTATAGATTTTCTAATATCAGATGCGTCATAGTTTTTATTAAAAAAGTCACGAACTGTTTTTACTATCGCTTCTCTAAATGCCGTTTGATGTGTTCCTCCTTGCGTGGTATGCTGCCCGTTTACAAAAGAATGATATTCTTCACTGTATTGTGTTCTACTGTGTGTTATCGCTACTTCTATGTCATTACCTTTTAGGTGAATGATAGGGTAAAGCATATCACTTTCTTGAATACTTTCTTGAAGTAAATCTTTTAAACCATTCTCTGAATAGTATTTTTCGCCATTAAAAACTATGGTTAATCCTGGATTAAGATATACATAGTTTTTAAGCATTTTTATAATATATTCTGGGCGAAATTTATAATTACCAAAAATACTTTCGTCAGCTAAAAAAACAACAGCAGTACCTTTGCGCTTTGAAGAGCTTTCTAAGGGAGCATCTACCAGTAATTCTCCTTTAGAAAATTCGGCACGTTTGGTTTGTTTGTCTCTAAAAGACTGTATTATAAAAGATGAAGACAGTGCATTTACTGCTTTAGTACCAACACCATTTAGTCCTACAGATTTTTTAAAAGCTCTAGAGTCATATTTACCTCCAGTATTCATTTTAGATACTACATCTACTACTTTTCCAAGCGGAATACCACGACCATAATCACGTACAGTTACATATTTATCTTTGATGCTAATTTCTATGGTTTTTCCAGCTCCCATTACAAATTCATCAATAGAATTGTCTAAAACCTCTTTGAGTAATATGTAAATACCATCGTCTGGAGAAGAGCCATCGCCTAATTTACCAATATACATACCTGGACGCATACGGATATGTTCCTTCCAATCTAATGAACGTATGTTATCTTCGGTATATTGGGTTTCTTTAGCCATGTTGTTTTGTGATTTGGAACCGCTAATATACTACAAGTGATTAATATTTAAAATAAGATAAT
>CAYPAK010000013.1:9356-11537 GCA_964408665.1 uncultured Flavobacteriaceae bacterium
TTAATGCAGTATTTTAAAAATAAGTTCTTTCAATATATCTCCTTCACTAATTTGGGTAACATTAATCCCTTTGCTTGCTGCATCAGCTTGTCTTAGGTACGAGATAATTCTAGCTAACTTTTTTAAAGGATAATTGCGGGCAGCTGCTTGATACTCACCAACAAAATAGGGTGATACTTTTAAAGTACTTGCTACACTCATTTTAGATTTATCTGCTAAGCTGTGGTAGCGTATTAGTTGTGTAAAAAAACTAACAAGTTGCCCTGTAATTAGTACCAAAGGGTTTGCTTTTGGGTTATTAGCAAAATAAGTAATAATTCGGTTGGCTTTCAAAACATCTTTATTGCCTAAGGCTTTACGTAGTTCAAAAACATTATAGTCTTTGCTAATACCAATATGTTTCTCAATATGTATGGCGCTTATAGCAGTTCCTTTAGGTAATAAAACGGCAAGTTTTCCTATTTCATTATGAATTTTACTTAAATCTGTACCTAAAAACTCTACAATCAATGCTATTGCTTTTGGAGATGATTTAAAGCCTTTTTCTTCTAGCATTTCTTTTACTAAAGTGCCTATTTGGTTCTCATAAAGCTTCTTAGTGTCAAGTATTACTGCGGTTTTGTTTAGGGTTTTGTATAGCTTTTTGCGCTTGTCTATACGTTTTCCTTTATAGGCAATAACGAGTACAGTACTTGGCTGTGGATTGGCGGCATAGGCTTCTAGTTTTTCAATATTACGGCTAAGTGCTTGCGCCTCTTTTACAATAACTACTTGATGCTCAGCCATCATTGGATAGCGTTTTGCACTAGATACTATATAGTCTATTGTAGTTTCTCTACCATACAAGACGGTTTGATTAAAACCTTTGTCAGCTTCGTTTAATAGGTTTTTTTCTATATAATCAGTTACTAAATCTATAAAATAGGGTTCGTCACCCATTAAAAAATAAATGGGTTTTATAGTTCCTTTTTTTATATTACTAATAATCGTTTTAGGCATGTCAATAATTTTAGCATCTTTGCATTATGCAAAAGTTAAATTTTCCAAATTATAAATTTCGCCTCAAAAATACTGAAAATAAAATCAGTATATTCGATGTTATCCGAAAAAAATTTGTGATACTCACTCCAGAAGAATGGGTAAGGCAACATGTTGTTCATTTTTTAATAACAGAAAAGCACTATCCACCGCACTTAATAGCTGTAGAAAAACAATTAAAAATAAACGATTTAATTAAGCGTTTTGATGTTTTAGTATTTGATTCTGATGCTAAACCTTTGGTATTGATAGAATGTAAAGCACCCAAAATTACTATAAATCAAACTGTATTTGACCAAATAGCACGTTATAATCTCACTATTGATGCAAAATATATGATGGTTACTAATGGGCTGACTCATTATTATAGTATAATGAATAATTCTTTAGAAAAATATGATTTTTTAAGAGATTTGCCTGATTTCAACCGTAAATAAATGTATTTTTGCTTCCTATGAAAAAGATAGCTATAGTTGTATTAAATTGGAATGGAAAAGCATTACTAGCAGAATTTTTGCCTGCCTTGGTAAAATATAATCATAAAGATGCTCAAATTTATGTTGCAGATAATGCTTCTACAGATGATTCAGTGCTTTTTGTTAAAAAAAACTTTCCAACGATAAAAATCATTCAAAACGAGGTAAATGGCGGCTACGCCAAAGGCTATAATGATGCATTAAAAGAGCTCAAAGAACCCTTGCTTTGCTTGATTAATTCCGATGTGATGGTTACGGAAAATTGGTTAAATGAAATACTAATTCAGTTTGATAAAGAACCAAATACAGCAGCTATTCAACCGAAAATATTAGCATATAAAAATCCAAAATATTATGAATATGCAGGAGCAGCAGGTGGTTTTTTAGATAAATATGCTTATCCGTTTTGTGCTGGACGCATTTTTGATACTTTAGAGCAAGACAAAGGGCAATATGATGAGCGAAAACAAATTTTTTGGGCATCTGGAGCTTGTTTGTTTATCCGAAAAGCTGTTTTTAATGCAGTAGGAAAATTTGACGAATCTTATTTTGCGCACCAAGAAGAAATAGATTTGTGTTGGCGCATAAATAATGCAGGTTATGCCGTTTGGTATAATCCCGAAACTACCATTTATCATCTTGGTGGAGCAACATTGAATAGTGAAAA
>CAYPAK010000013.1:11637-14603 GCA_964408665.1 uncultured Flavobacteriaceae bacterium
AAATATTATAGTGTAAAAAGTATTGTTTGGCAATACTATATAAAGAGAGTAAAACGGTTTCAAGATATAAAAATGTGATTTAGTACCCGTAAAAAAAAACCAGTGTTTGAAAATAATTTTCTCAAGTCTTAAAGCGAAGCGGTCATAAATCTTTTGTCGAGAACTAATTTTTTTTATATTACAGCTTGTTATTTCTATAAAAATGATTACTTTTGCAGCCTTATAAATAATATATAAAAATAATAATTATGAATCATTACGAAACTGTTTTCATTTTGAATCCCATTTTATCTGAAGATCAGATAAAGGAAACGGTTAAAAAGTTTGAAGATTTTTTAACTTCCAAAGGAGCCAAAATGATAAACAAAGAAAACTGGGGCTTAAAAAAATTAGCCTACAAAATCCAAAACAAAAAAAGTGGATTTTATCATTTGTTTGAATTTGAAGCTGCTGGAGAAATAGTAGCACCATTCGAATTAGAATTTAGAAGAGACGAGTCTGTGATGCGTTATTTAACTGTAAAATTAGACAAGCATGCTATTGCTTGGGCAGAAAAAAGACGTAAAAGAGTAAAAGAAAACGCTAAAAAATAATTAAGATGGCAGGATTTGGAAACAAAGGTGGAGATGTAAAATATCTTACTCCACTAAATATAGAAACAAAAGATAGAAAAAAATATTGTAGATTCAAAAAATCTGGTATCAAATATATTGATTATAAAGATGCAGATTTCTTAATCTACTTGGTTAACGAACAAGGTAAAATTTTGCCAAGAAGACTTACAGGAACTTCTTTGAAATATCAAAGAAAAGTTGCTCAAGCTATTAAAAGAGCGCGTCACTTAGCTTTATTACCATATGTAACTGATTTATTAAAATAAGAAAAAGGGATTATGGAAGTAATATTAAAGAAAGACGTAGAAAATTTAGGATTTAGAGATGACTTAGTAACTGTAAAAAATGGTTATGGTCGTAATTTCTTAATTCCTCAAGGATATGCAACATTGGCAACAGTGTCTGCAAAAAAAGTACTTGCTGAAACATTAAAGCAACGTGCTTACAAAGAGCAAAAAGAAATAGATGATGCTAATAAAGTAGCTGCTAAACTTACTGCTTTAGAAATAAAAATAGCTTCTAAAGCTGGAGAAGCAGGTAAATTATTTGGTTCTGTAAATAATGCAAATGTTGCAGAAGCACTTGAAGCTGCTGGACATGCTATAGAAAGAAAATATATAACAGTAGTTGGAGGTAGCGTAAAACGTGTTGGTAAATACGATGCGAAAGTACGTTTACACAGAACTGTTATTGTAAATTTACCTTTTGAAGTTGTAGAAGCAAAAGCGTAAATTACTACTTGTTAAGGTTATGTTAATAACTTTATTAAATTGTTAAAAAACAAAGTCTCACTTATCATAAGTGAGACTTTTTTTTGATTAATTTTGCCGCGAGTTTAACTATATATAATTTAATCAATTCAACAACAAAAAAATGAAAAGAATTCAAATTGCTTTATTTTTAGCCTTCTTCGCTATCTTAGGAGCGAATGCACAGGTTACAACAGCATCAGTAAACGGAACAGTTTATGATGATCAAGGGCTGCCTTTACCAGGGGCAAACGTAGTGGTACTTCATGTACCCTCAGGTTCAGTATCTGGTACAGTAACACAAGACAATGGACGTTACAATGTAGCAAATTTGCGTATTGGAGGTCCTTACAAAATTACTGTTTCTTACATCGGTTTTACAGAAAATGTAAAAGAGGTGGCAAATTTAACTATCGGTCAGAAGTTGCGTAACAACGTAACATTGACTACAGATGCACAAGAATTAGAAGGAGTAGTACTTACCGATTCTAAATCTTCAATTATTAATTCGGATAGAACAGGAGCTTCTACAAGTGTAAATCGTGCACAAATAGAAAACATGCCTACTATCTCACGTTCTACTAAAGATTTAACGCGCCTTACACCTTCTGCAGATGGAAACTCTTTTGGAGGTCGTAACAACAAGATGAATAACTTTTCTTTAGATGGTTCTATCTTTAACAATCCTTTTGGATTAGATGCAGCAACACCAGGAAGTCAAACGAATGCTTCTCCAGTTTCACTAGATGCAATTGACCAAATTCAAGTGGACATTGCTCCTTATGATGTAACAATGGCTGGTTTTACAGGTGCTTCTGTAAATGCAGTAACTAAATCAGGAACTAATGAGTTTCACGGAACATTATTTGGTTTTGCTCGTAATCAAGATTTAACAGGTACTAAAGTGGCTGGTGAAGATGTTTTTAAAGCTAAACTAGAACATATGCAAGCAGGTTTTTCTCTTGGAGGGCCAATAGTAAAAGATAAAATATTTTTCTTTGTAAATGCAGAAATAGAAAGACGTTCAGACTTAGCTACCGAATTTTTAGCAAATAGAGGAGAGCCTGTTGCAGGTCGTATTTCTCGTGTATTAGCTAGTGATATGCAAACGGTTTCAAATTTATTAAAATCACGTTTTAACTATGATACTGGTGCTTTTGAAAACTTTACACACCGTACTGATAATCAAAAAGCTATTGCTAAATTAGACTTTAACCTTAGCAAAAATCATAAATTAACTCTAACGGGAAACTGGTTAGATGCGTCACGTGATAAACCAGCGCATCCTTCTGCAATAGGACGTAGAGGACCAGACCAAACTACGTTACAGTTTGAAAATTCAGGTTATACTATTAATAATAAAATATACTCTACTATATTAGAATTAAAATCTAGTTTTTCTAATAAATATTCTAATAATTTCCAAGCAGGTTACACCGCTTTTAGAGATTCTAGAACTCCAAAATCTACACCATTTCCAGTGTTAAATATTAATAGAGATGGTGTACGCTATATAGTAGCAGGACATGAGCCATTTTCTATTAATAATAAATTGAATCAAGATGTATTACAGTTTACCGATAACTTTAATATCTATGCAGGA
>CAYPAK010000013.1:14703-16258 GCA_964408665.1 uncultured Flavobacteriaceae bacterium
CCACAAGTATTTAGAGCTAATGTTGGTTTAGATAAAAAATTAGCTAATGGTGTTACCGTATCTTTAGATGCAATCTATACTAAAGATAAGCATGCTATGATGGTTCGTCAATACGGTTTAAAAACGCCAAGTGGAACACTAAACGGTGTAGATAATAGAGCAATCTATTTAAACAGTGACCGTTCTTTCCTTCCAGGAGGAGGATTTCCTGTTAATGCATACGTATTTACTAATACAGATTTAGGACAATCATTTAACTTTTCTGCGCAAGCAACAAAGAACTTCAAAAACGGTTCCGTAATGATTGCTTATAACTACTTAGATTCTCAAGATGCAAGTTCTATACCAGCAGAAATATCTTCAGATGCTTTTGCTCGTAACCCTGCTTTAGGAAATGTAAATCAAGCGAAACTGGCACATTCTAAATATGGAAACAAGCACAGAATAGTAACATCATTTAATAAAAAATTCACTTATGGTGATGGTAAATGGGCTACTACATTCTCTTTATTTGGAGAATATGCTAAAGGTGGACGTTACAGTTATACTTACGCAGGAGATATCAATAATGATTCTTCAGGATTGAATGATTTAATTTATATTCCTACAGCTACAGATATTGCAGCTATGACTTTTGATACTACTAACAGTACACAAGCTGCTCAACGTACAGCTTTAGAAGCATACATTCAGCAAGACAAATATCTTTCTGCTCACAGAGGAAGTTATGCAGGTAAATATGAAGCTATCAAGCCTTGGTATTCTAACTGGGATCTTCGTGTTGCACAAGATTATAACCTAAAAAGTGGTCAAAAAATCCAATTTACTTTAGATATTTTGAATGTAGGAAACTTACTAAACTCTAACTGGGGAGTAAGACAAAATGTAGGTAATGAACAACCAATTGGTGTGTCTGTAGATAATGCAGGAAACCCAACGTACTCATTTGATACTACACAAACTAAAACTTATAATAACGACTTTAGCTTACTATCAAGATGGCAAGCGCAATTCGGTTTAAGATGGAAATTCTAATAATATATTAGACTTTTAGTTTAATTAAAAAACGCCTTTATGTTTGTCATAAAGGCGTTTTTCTTATTTTTGCACTATGAAATACAGTTTACTTAGTAAAGAACAGTTTGAAGCCTTGCATAAAGAATTTGCCCAATTTCTGGCAACACAAAAAATAGATGCTACGCTTTGGAAAGAATATAAAGCAACAAACGATAAAATTGTAGCAGAAGAGCTAGCACTTTTTAGTGATATGGTTTGGGATGATGTTTTAGAAAAAGTAAAGTATTTAGAATTGATTATTACTAATGAAATTTATTTATTTAAGGTAAAGGATAATCAATTGCAGTTACTTATTATAAAATCTCAAGATAAAAATATAGATTTTACTACTAAAGCTGGAATGCTTTGGATGCAACATAATTTAAAATCTGAAGCAATAGAATTATTACAAGCTACTCGTAATTTTGATACAGATGCTAAAAAGCAAGAATTATTTAAATGGATAACAAAAGGTGCTCAAATTACTTCTGGCGAATTG
>CAYPAK010000014.1:0-13240 GCA_964408665.1 uncultured Flavobacteriaceae bacterium
TTTCATTAAAAAAAAGTATATTTGACCAAGAAAAAAAATGCACAATGCTATTTAAAAATGCGAACTTATTATATGCTTTATTTGCGCTTATTATCCCAATAATAGTGCATCTTTTTCAGTTGAGACGTTTTAAAAAAGTAGCTTTTACTAATGTAGCAATGCTTAAAAAACTGGAGTTGCAAACGCGTAAAAGTGCTGTTTTAAAAAAATGGCTTGTTTTATTAAGCCGTATTGGTTTCTTCGCTATGCTCATTTTTGCTTTTTCGCAACCCTATTTCCCTAATAAAAACAATGGTAAAAAGCAAGAAACACTTCTTTTTATAGATAATTCCTTTAGCATGCAAGCCTCAGGCGAAAAGGGACAATTACTTAATAGTAGTATCCAAGAAGTTCTAGAAAATATAACTGATAATAGTGCATTTTTAAGCAATACTATTGATAAAAAATACAATAAACAACAAGGAGATGCTTTAAAAAAAACAATTCAAAATATAGAATATAGTCCAAAATTATTTAATCTAAACAATGTTTTACTACAAGGTAATCAGCAATTAAATAAAGCAAAAAATAATATTAAAAACTTCATTATTATAAGTGATTTTCAAAAAAATAATTTAGACAGTATTACTGCTTTTAATAAAGACATTAATTACTTTTTAATTCCTAAAAGAGCAGAAAACCAGCATAATATTAGCATTGAAAAAGTAACAATACATAATGGCGATAATAATAATTACACTATTGATGTTGCTATAAATAACCAAAGTGACACGAAAACAAACCGAACTATTGCTATAGAAAGCAAAAAACAACTTTTAGCAAAAAACACTGTTATTCTCCCTGCTAACAAAACTATATCCGTTCCTTTTAGTATTCAAAAAAAGGATAGCATCAATGCGGTAATTCGTATTAATGACAATAGTTTACAGTTTGATAATGAGTATTATTTTAGTATTTCAAACACCGCCAAAACTCAACTATTACTTATTGGAAAAAACACCAATTACCTAAAAAGAATCTATACTAATGACGAGTTTAAAACCGCACAGACAACTTATAACAGTATAGACTACAGTACGTTTTCTCAATATGATATTATAGTACTTGATGCTTTAGAGAACTTTACTACATTACTCAAAAAAAACATATCAACCTTTATAAAAAATGGAGGGACGGCGCTTATCATACCAAACAATAATTACAAAACAAATGGTCAACTTAAATCATTAATTGGAACAATAACACCAAGTAATGATTCACTTTTTGTTACAAAAATTAACTATACACATCCTATTTTAAAAAACACTTTTATCAAAGAAACGGCTAATTTTGATTACCCGTACAGCACCAAAAGTTTTCTCGTTAAAAACAGTAATAGCATATTATCATATACCAACGGAAGTAGCTTTATCAGTGAAAAAACAATTGGAAAAGGAAAACTTTACTTTGTTGCTGCTGCTTTAGATAAAAACTTTAGCAATTTTAAAAATTCAGCACTTATCGTACCTGTTTTTTACAATATTGCCAAATACAATAGTAAAACAAGCAATCAACAGCTAGTTATTGGAACAAAAAACGACATTAATATCGCTACACGTATAGGCAAAGATGAAGTATTAACAATTAATAAAGATGGTAACACTTTTATCCCTCAGCAACAAATAGCCAACAACAAAGTGCGTATTAGCACTTTAGAAAAACCAGAAAAAGCGGGTATTTACAGCGTAAAAGTTCAAGATAAATTTATAAAAAATATAGCCTATAATTATAATAGAAAAGAAAATAGTAACCTTTTTTATAAGCTACAAAAATATGAGAATAAGCATATAAAAGTAATGCCTAGTTTTGAAAATAGTTTTCTTGAAATACAGCAAAATGAGCAAATAAATGCACTCTGGAAATGGTTTTTACTTGCAGCTATTGCTTTTATATTACTAGAAATACTTTTGATAAAATACTTAAAATAAATACACATTGAGTTTAAACTACCTAATCCGAGAGCCTAAAAACACTACTAGCAAAACACCGCTTCTTATATTGCTGCACGGCTATGGAAGCAATGCCGAAGATTTATTTTCTTTTGCGAGTGAGCTACCCGAAGATTTATTAATTATTTCGGCACAAGCACCACATAATATGGGATTTAACCAATATGCTTGGTATGCCATTCATTTTGACGCTAACGATGGTAAATTTTCGGATATTCCAGAAGCTATTGCTGCCAGAGATTTAATAGCAACATTTATAGATGAACTCAAGGAAAAGCATCAATTTGACCACGATAATATAACACTTTTAGGTTTCAGTCAAGGTGCTATTTTGAGTTATAGCATAGCCTTTAATTATCCTGAAAAAATAAAACAAGTCATTGCTTTAAGTGGTTATTTAAACCCTGAAATAAACAATACCGATATTGATTTAGTTAAAGCAAAAAATATCCCTTTTTATATTTCTCACGGCACAGAAGACCAAGTGCTTCCTGTAGCATTGGCTAGAGAAACTGTTGCTTTTTTAGAAGAAGAAAATTTTGATGTATCGTACCACGAATATGCTATGGGACACGGTGTTTCTCCTCAAAATTTTGTTGATTTTAAAAAATGGCTAATAGCTAGAATATAGTTTTAAGCTAAAAAATACCGATTATATTTATCTACACGTATTTTATTTTGAGCAAGCAAAATGCGTAGTGCTTCTAATATCGTAGTTTTATCAAAATCAAGTTGAGTGAGTAATTCTTGAGAACTTAATGCTTCATTATGCAAAGCATTTAGAATGCTATCGGCAATATTCTCTAAAACTTGATTTGTTAATTTTTGCTGTCTTTTGCAATTATTGCATTTCCCGCAAACCAAATCACTTTTTTCACCAAAATACTGTAATAAATATTGCGCACTACATTGTTTTTTTTGGACTACATAATCAAGCATTGCTTTTACTTTTTGTTCTTTTTGCTTGTGTAATGCTAAAATGTTTTTTTTAATACGGTTTATCGTTCTATCATCTTCACGAATATGCAAGAAACTGATACTAAACGCAGTATTCGTATTGTTATAGATCAAAATATTTGCTTCTTCTAAAAGTTTTAATTGCTCTATTACTGCATTTTTGCTAATGGATAAGTTTCGAGCTATTTCATATTCATTAACATTAGCAAATAGCTCAAAAGCTCCTGTAGTTGTACGCAATAAATAATGTAATAATGGCTCAAATACTTTACTACGCTCAATGTAAAGCAGTAGTTCATCATTAGAAATTAGAAATTTAAAACTAGATTTATTCCCAAAATTTTCGGAAAGCCCAATAATGCCTTCGCGGTGCAACAATTGTAAAGTATTAAGTGCCTTGTTTTTTTTAAAATCATATTTAACACAAAACTCATCAAAATCAAAATCTTGTGCCTGCTCTTGATTTTCGGCATAGGCAATATGATAATGATTACACAAGTTTTTATAACATTTTTTTATAAAATCTATGTTAGGAATTGTAGTTAAAAATTGATTTTTTACCAAACTAATATCAGCATCATTATACAATAACAAAGCATCTGCTAGTTCTCCATCACGCCCTGCCCTTCCTGCTTCCTGAAAATAAGATTCTAGACTTTCTGGTATGTTATAATGAATTACCCAACGCACATCTGCCTTATCTATTCCCATTCCAAAGGCATTGGTAGCAATCATTATTTGCGTTTTACCATTTTTCCAATCTGCAAAGTTTTGTTTACGGTTCTCGGGTAATAGTCCTGCATTGTAAATACTGGTTTTAAAACCTAAATAATTAAGTTGTTCTTGTATTTCGTTGCATAAAAAACGACTACGCACATAGATAATACTTGGTGATTTATCTTTATTAAACAAACGCTCTAATGCCGTAATTTTATCATTAATTTTCGCTACGGTATAAGTTAGATTCGCTCTACTAAAAGACTGTTTAATGACCGTTTTATCTTTAAACTGTAATTGTGTGCAAATATCTAGCACTACTTCTGGCGTTGCCGTTGCTGTAAGTGCCAAAACAGGTACTTGAGGTAGTTTTTCGCGTAGTAAAGCTATTTTACGGTAAGAGGGTCTAAAATCGTGTCCCCATTCGGAGATACAATGCGCCTCATCTACTGCTAATAGATTTACGTTCATTTCTACTAATTTCTTATTAAACAGCTCTGACTGTAAGCGTTCTGGAGAAATATATAGAAACTTATACGCACCATAAATGGCATTATCTAAAATGCGCAACTGCTCATCAAAAGACAATTTTCCGCTAAAAGTTATGGCTTTTATACCTAGAGAAGTCAAGCGTTCTACTTGATCATCCATAAGTGATATTAATGGAGATACTACGATACACAAACCATCTTTGGCAAGTCCTGCTACTTGAAATGTAATAGACTTCCCTCCTCCTGTTGGTAGTAAAGCTAAGGTGTCTTTACCAGCTAAAACAGCTTGTATTATTACTTCCTGATTTTCTCTAAAATCAGGATATTTCCAATATTTTTGTAGTATTTCTAAAGGAGTAAGCATGTTACATCCTATTTCTCAGCTTCGTAGTTTCTATAATATAATCGGCACGTTTTTTTGGTGTACCAAATGGGATAAACGTTAACTGATAGTTAAGCATGGTGTACATATTAACTAGTTTATTATGTATGCGTTGTGCTTCTTGAAAATTCTCGTAACGTTCTTCATCTGTAGTATAGATTTCTTCCCAAGGTGGCGTAATATAGACATGCTCATATTGCAATTCTATTCCTTTTTTAATGAAAAAATCAGGATATTTATTACCCAAAAAATTCATATAAGCAGCAATATCTGGAATTCCTCTATCAAAAAATACCGTTTTATTGCCAAACTTTTCTGCAGCTTCATAAAACTGTTTTACCCTTCCTTCAAGGAGTTTTTCGCTAAATAATAAGGGTTTTGTTTCAAATAGATGTTCTTCGCCGTTTTGTTTGGCTTCACGAACTATCTCACGAGAGACCTCTTCTATAACGTTGTAGCCACGTCTTTGTAGCTCATCAATAATGGTAGACTTTCCTGTTCCTGGACCTCCTGTAATTACGATACGAGTTGGTTGTTTGTTTTTGTTTTCCATAAGCAAAAATAGTATTTTTATTAGAAAAATGTGTGTTTCGAAGTAAAAATATTAATATTTATCAAGCTTATAGCTAACAGTTTTTAATTAACAAACGATATAATTGATTCACTGATTATTATACTCAATAATCAAAACTATTCTTATGTAATAATAAAAAAAACGTAACAAATGGGTTTGTATTGTAATTTCAAAACAAGCCTTTTGTTACGTTTACAAAACCCTTATAATTTTAATGATTATTTGGGGTTTTCTATATATTTTCTAGAATTACATCTATTTTTTAATCATTTTTTGTGTCACTACTTTACCATTTTCTAGCAATACTTTAACAATAATAAATTGCCTTTTATCAATCTGTGTTGGCAAATTAACAAATGTACTGTTTACATTTTTATTAATTAATTCCTGACCTAGTGCATTATAAATTGATATGTTTTTCAATCTTACATTATTTTGCGACATAAAAACAATTTCATTTATATTATCCGTAATATTTACATTATTAATAAAATAATTATCAATACCTAACGAGCTATTAAAGTTAAGCGCATAATCTTCTACTTCTCCATTTGTAGTTCCACATGCGTCTAAATTGACTTTAGAAACTCTCGTACGCATTCTTATTAACTTGTCAGTAACTGCATTTGAAGGAACTGTAAATGCTCCTGAAGCTGTAAATGAACCTGCGTTCTCTTGAAAAATAATTTGCTCATTTGTATTATTAAAGACATGGTCATTATCAAAATCTACCCAAACTCCATAATCAACAACACTTGTATCTTTATTTGAGGTAACTGTTACTGTGTATTGATCTCCTATGGTTAAATCTGTTATAGGGCTGCTATAGAAAGTGTAAGTGCTATTTCCTGAAGAATTATCTAATACTGTAGCGCCTAATGAATTATCTATCTTAACATTTAAAATTTTATACGGGCCGCCTCCAAGAGCTTCACAAAAAGGTTGCCCTTTTACAGTGTACATAAATTTGTAGGTTTCTGTTGTGTCATTATTACTTCCTGTGGCTAATACTTTAAAGTATATTTTTGTCCCTTCAGGATACTGTGGGATTGGATTGTCTGACACCCAAATATCACCTGTACTGTTGCTCATCGCTATTGTATTATCAAAAACAGGATTATCAATAGACCAAGCAACATGAACATTAGTCAAAGTTCCCGAGTATTCAACAGTAGATGTTATGTATTGATCAGTCCCCTCTATAGGTAATATGTTTGTAGGTAAATCTGTTGTTTCTGTTAAAATTATGGAAGGATAATTTTCTCTTCCTACAAGTTTATTTTCCCAAGTACCTCTTCCCCACGTAGTAGCTCTTATTGTATTTGAACCATTTACTATTTCTAAATCACTTATAGCAACATTTGGCAAATCTGTATTGTACAATGTCCATGTTGTTCCATTAAGTGGCTTGGTGTATAAACCTATTTCGGAGCCAACATATATATTTGAAGCATCTGTATGATCTACAACAATTGTTCTGATAGGCATATTACCCAGATTATAAGTAATATTTTGCCATGTAGCACCTCCGTCTTCAGACATAAAAACTTTATTTCCATCATTAATATATGAATTATATACTACAAAAATTCTATCATCATTATTAGGGTCAATTCCTAATTCTTTTATACTTAAATTTGGTAAATTATTACTAATATCAACAAAAGTAGCTCCTCCATCAATCGATTTTTTTATTTCTGCATTTCGAGATACAATTATGATATCCGAATTATTTTGAGCAATTATCGCTTGTTTTATCGCTCCTGAAAAAACATTTGCTGCTTTTTCAGTCCATAAATCACCAAAATTTTCTGATTTCCAAACAGAAAGTTTAAAATCATATAAGGTCATTTGATTATTTGGGTCATATAATATTGGAGCAGCTAGAGATCCGTCTTCACCTCCTGCTCTAAAGGTTTCTGCTATAGAGTATCCGCCATCTTCTGTTCTATATCTTCCTCCTCCTTGAATACTACCTACAGCCCAATTATAATTTAATGGATGAAATAGCCCTTCCATACCATCTCCTGTGATAAAATCTACCCAATGTTCCTCTCTTTTTATAGATGTACCATTGTCTTGGCAACCTGTTATAGTTCTGTAATTGTTTGATTGGCTTACTCCTAATCGATAATTTTCTCTTATCGGAGTACCTGTTTGAACATTTTGATTTAAAATAGTCCAATCAGCACCATTGTTTTCGCTTTTACATAACCAACCATCGGTACCTATATAAAAAACGCCATTTACAGATTGTGCTGGATGAAGATCAACATGTACATAGTCTGTATTTGTAAGAAATTTAGTATAATTATTTGATGTATCTGTAGCATTTGAATTACCAAATGCAGATACTGTTACGTTTGAAAATGTAACTCCATCATCTGTTGACTGCTGCACTATTACATATCCTCTTATCATGAGCGTATTATCTAAGTCACCTACAGCAAAACCTCCATTTCCACCTGTAGGATTACTTTGAAAAGTAAAATCTAATCCATTATTTACAGATTTCCAAACACCATTTTTTGAAGAAAAATAAACACAATCTGGGCAAGCAGGACTAGTACGAAGTATTACATTTGTACTATTATTATTTCCGACAATTTCATTAGATAATGTAAATGTTAATCCTTTGTCTGTAGATATATATATTTTATTCTTCTCATTTGTTCTTTCGTAAAAATATACAATATTTTCATTTGTTGGATGAAATGCTATATCTATAATATTTATATTATTATATATTTGTGTTGAAGTGTCTAATTTATCAGCTGATCTATAAAGACCTTTATTTGTACCTACAAACACTACATTAGCATCTAAAGGATGATATACTACTTTTTGTACAAGCATATCTTGTCCTAAGCCCATTGTGCTTATATTCAAAGGATTAAAAGAGGTAGCTATCCAAGAATCTCCACCATCTATCGATTTATATATCCCGTTAGAATATTGATTTGCAGCATTATTGACATTTATAAGTAATTCGTTTCTACTGGTAGGAGAAACATCAAAATTATTTACACCACAAGAGAATAAGAAATCTGTTTTAGGGCTCCAATTTACTCCTCCATCGGTAGTCTTAAACAATCCTCCACTACGAGAAGACAAGTACATATAATTTGTATCATTAGAATCTACGTAAAAATCTTCTACTCTACCTATTCCTGCTGTAGGTTTTGAGGTGATAGTATCTATTTTGATTGGTCCTAATTCAGTCCAAGAGTTAGCAAGTAATAATCTTGAGCTAACAGAGCTTCTTTTTAGTTTTAAAAATTCTTTAATACCAACATTAGGATCGGTATTATTTCTAATTCCTGAAGGATAATATTTTGATTCATTTTCGAACAACCATCTCTGGTATGGCTTCCATCCAGAACCCTTTTTAAATTTATCATGTGTGCTAAAATAATTTTCAGCTTCGTTAACAACATCATAAAAATTGATATTGTTGTCATTCATCATCTTTTTATACTCTTGAGAATATAAGTTTGAAGTAATTACTAAAATAAATACTAAAATAAAGCGGTTTTTCATAGCGAAAGGTTTTAAATTAAATACAAAATTGCATAAGCTATTAAACTACAAAGATATAATAAAAAAAAATACAATATCAAATAATAATAAATTCAACTAGCAAATGCAACTTTAACTAAAGCTACATCTAAACGCATCACATCAAAACTATTGCAAAAATAGCATAAAGCATTATTAGTTTTAAGAAATTTGCATGTTGCTTATAGACATTTTTATCATTTGCCTCTAATAATCTAAAGAAGAAATATATTAAAAGTATAATTAGTCCTGCGCTATAAAGCAGTATCGTATTATTCGCATTAAATACTTTGTAATCCAAATAGCACAAAGTAGCAATAAGGATAAAAGTTATAATTAAACTAACTATTTTAGTTATTTGAATACTTGTAATTACGGGTAATGTTTTAAAATTAAATTGTTTATCGCCTTCATAATCTATGATGTCTTTTAACAATTCTCGTATTAAATTAATAAAAGAAGCAAATAAAGCATAATAAAATACTACTTGAAAAATAGTAGTTGGAATGGCTAAATCTATCCCTTTAGTTTGAAACACTTCATACATAGCAAACAAAGCTACAAGCAGTAAGCTAAAACCTATTAATAATGCGATAACAATATTACCAAGCAATGCAATTTTTTTTAAACTAATACTATAAAAATAAAGCAATGCAGCTGTAATCAAAAAGAATGTAACTAAACTTTTGTTCCCAACACGAATAGCCAAATAATAGCCCAAAGCTAAGCCAAGTCCATTAAGTACTAAGTAGAAATTATTTGCTTTTTCTAGGCTTATAAACTTACCAATTATCAGTCGTTTTGGCTTATTTATAAAATCTACTTCTACATCATAAATGTCATTAATTATATAACCTGCTGCTGCAATTAACAAAGTGCTTAGCAGTAATAACACAAAGTCCAAACGCCCAAATGCAGCATTAGTGATATAATTATCTAAATACTGTTTTACCAAGAACTGTCCTAAGGCTATTAAAGCTAAATTCTTCCAACGTATTAGTCTAAAAAAAGTGACAATATTACTCATCAACAGCTTGCTTTTTCTTGGTTAAAGGAATCATATACGAGATGGTATAATTAAAGCCTGCACTCAAATCATTAAGTCCAATTCTATTGTAACCTGGCGCATATAAATTTTGAAAGCCATCAGGTTGTTTTTGACTAAGCAAACGGTTTATCTGAAGGCTTGCTCCTATAAAAACATTTTTGAACGTCTCCGCTTTAAGCCCTAATAAAACTGTAGCCCAAGAGGCATTAAGGTTATTGTAAGTCGTACCACTATGGCTAGCAGAATTCCAATATTGATTACTAGTATTAGTTGTATAAGACAAGATTTCGTGAGAGAAATCACTACGTCCGTAACGCAAACCTACATAAATCATATTGTTCATACCGATAAGATTTTCATAGAGATTGTAGTCAAATCCTATTTTATAAAAACTCCCTTTTGTAGTGTAACTAAAAGTAGTTTCCTCAAAAGTTCGAGTTTCTAGACCAAATTCTGTAGCTATATAATAGTTATTTCTTATACGATAATCGGCTACAAATGCTATGCCTGAATAGTCTTTTTTAAACAAACCCAAAATAGGTTTACTAACATCAACACCAAAGCGCAAACTATGAGTTACTTTAGGTTTAGCAACACTATCTATAGCTGTTTTTTCTTCCTGTGAATAGCTTGTAGTTACAGTCAACAACAAGAAAATACTAATGGTATATAATAAGGTGTTTTTCATCTTCATTAGTTATCGTAGTTTGTACTATTTCGTAATCTAAAATCCAGTTATTAGTATCATTAATTATAGTAGTTGACAGATTTTCAAATACCGTTCTGTAGCCACAAGCACGAGATATAAACTCATCAGTTCGTGTGTAATTAAAATCTAATTGGTCACTATTTTCGGTGGTTTCTTCATAGTTTTTTAGAAACTCAAATTGTGTTAAATCTAAATCAGTCTTAAGCGGAATAGCTATGGAGTCTGTTGTTCCAAAATCAATAACATCAGCATTACCAATACCTTTTATGGCTAAAAGTGTAGCGTCTTTATATAATGAATGGTTGTTATTATCTTTAAAACGAATAATTAACTTACTCGTCTTTGCCTCACTGTCTAGGCAAATATCATCTTTCTCACAGCTAAAAACCGCTAAAATGGTAATTAGTAGAAACAATATTGGAACAATTACTTTTTTCATAATAGTATAACGCTTTATTGGTTAAATTATTTTTTAACCATTAACACTACATTTTCTATATGATGTGTATGCGGAAACATATCTACCGCTTGCGATTTCACAATACGATAATGGTCTTTCATCAAATCTAAATCACGAGCTTGCGTAGCAGAATTACAACTGATATAAACAATCTTTTCTGGTGCTAAAGTCAGTAATTGTGCAACAACATCTTTGTGCATACCGTCACGTGGCGGATCGGTAATAACAATACTTGGCTTACCGTTTTGCTCAATAAATGCCTCATTAAAAACATTCTTCATATCGCCTACAAAAAAAGCTGTATTTTCTATATTATTTCGTGTAGCATTTTCTTTGGCAGCCTGTATAGCTTCTGGAACAGACTCAATACCAACCACTTTTTTAGCTTTTTTAGCTACAAATTGTGCAATTGTTCCTGTTCCTGTATATAAATCATAAACAAGTTCATCACCTTTTAAATCGGCAAAATCACGTGCTATTTTATAGAGCTCATAGGCTTGCAACGAATTGGTTTGGTAAAATGATTTAGCATCTATCTTAAAGGATAAATCTTCCATTTTTTCCATAATATGGTCATTTCCTTTAAAAACAACAACGTCTTGATCATAAATAGTATCATTACCTTTACTATTTATCACATATAATAAGGCAGTAATATTTGGAAATTTCTCAGCAAGATGAGTCAGTAGTAACTCGCGCTTTGCTTTATCTTCCTGAAAAAACTGTACAAGCACCATAACATCTCCAGTGGTGGAAGTACGTATCATCAAAGTTCTTAAAAAACCTGCTTGATTGCGTGCATTATAAAAAGACATATTGTTTTTAGTAGCAAAATCACGTACTTCAAGACGAATACTATTAGAAGGTTCTTCTTGCAAGTAGCAATTTTTAAGATCTAATATTTTATCAAATTTCCCTGGTATGTGAAATCCTATAGCATTACGGTCAGTAATATCCTCACGCTCACAAATTTCTTCTTGCGTAAGCCAACGGCTATCAGAGAATGAAAATTCCATTTTATTACGATAAAAATAGGTTTTCTCACAAGGAAAAATAGGTAATATTTCTTCTATTTCTACCTTACCGATACGTTTTAAGTTATTAAGGACTTCATTTTCTTTGTATTCCAATTGATATTTATAGTCCATATGCTGCCACTTACAGCCACCACAAACACCAAAATGCTCACATTTAGGAGTTGTTCTTTTATCAGAATAACTTATGATTTCTGTAGGACTTCCCTCCAAATATGCTTTTCGTTTTTTCGTGATTTGTATGTTTGCAACATCTCCTGGTACTACATTAGATACTAGAATCACTCTGTCATCACTATTTCTAGCGATACATTTTCCTTTTGCACCAGCATCTAATATTGTTATATTTTCTAGAAGTGGTAATTTTTTACGTTTTCTTGCCATAGGGCAAAGATACATTTTTGCCTAGAATAATAGGGCTATTCAAAAAGAATATTATACAGACGCTCAATGCTAGCTCCCAACTCTCCTACACCAATATTTCTGCTCTTACGTATCGTTTCCTTTCCGTCAAAATAAACTAAAACCGTAGGCACTACAAAAACACTATGTGCTGCAGCCAATTCTGGTAATGCATTAGTATCTACAAAATACATTGGCATTTTTGGAAAATGCTCTTTTAGCAGATTTTCAACTTTACCTTCTAAAGCCTCTCCTACATTACAACTTACAGTAGAGAAGTAAAAAAGCACTCCTAATTCTTCTTTGGCTATTTTATCAAATTCTTCTTGAGATTGTATATAATTCATCATTTTTATTTTTTACAAAAATAGTTTTTTTATTATAGTACTTATGTAATATATATTACAAAGTGTATCGGTTAATTGTTTTACATTTGTAGTAATTAAAATTTGCATTATGAAACCAGATATCAAATCACGAGAAGACATCAAAGTATTTGTAGATTCTTTTTACCTAAAAGTGGGTAAAGATGAAATACTATCGCCTATTTTTAATGGCGTAGCAAACGTAAATTGGGAAACTCATTTACCTAAAATGTATGATTTTTGGGAGTCTATATTATTTGGCACAGGTTCTTTTAAAGGCAGCCCGATGCAAGCACATTATAAAATTCATGCAAAATATCCTTTTAAAGAAGAAGCCTTTGCACGATGGAAAGCTTTATTTAATATGACGATAGATGAATATTTTTATGGCGAAACGGCTAATCAGGCTAAAACAAAAGCGCTATCTATCGCTACAGTTACACAAATAAAATTAATGCAACTTTAAGTTATGGATTTAATGACTAAAATAATTATTGCGGTTATAGTACTACATTTTGTAGTAGGTTTTGGCTATATTTTATACAAACTAAGACC
>CAYPAK010000014.1:13340-14984 GCA_964408665.1 uncultured Flavobacteriaceae bacterium
CATTAGGGTTTTCTTTAGGTACTTGTTTTTGTAAACTTGCTATTTCTTTTTTAGCGTCTAATATATCATCAGTGCTTGTATTTAATTTAGATTCAAACTCGTAGCTTTCTTCTAAATTAGCAAAACGACCAAACTGTCCTTCAAATTTAAGACGTACATCAGCAAGCGAACCGTTACGGTGTTTTGCAAAAATAATTTCTGCCTCACCAGCACAAGGCGCTGTTTCATCATCATCCCAAACATCTAGTTTATAGTATTCAGGTCTATATATAAATGATACAATATCAGCATCTTGCTCTATTGCTCCAGATTCACGTAAATCGGATAAAATAGGACGTTTAGAACCTGTACGTGTTTCTACAGCACGCGATAACTGCGACAAGGCAATAACAGGTACTTCTAAATCTTTGGCTAAGGCTTTTAAGTTTCTAGAAATAGTAGATATTTCCTGCTCTCTGTTACCTCCATTTTTACCTGCATTGGCAGTCATAAGTTGTAAATAATCTACAATAATTACTTGTATATCATGCTGCGATTTTAAACGTCTTGCTTTTGCTCGTAAATCAAATATAGAAAGTGCTGGCGTATCATCTATAAATAAAGGCGCTTTTTCTAATCTTTTTACGCTAGTATTAAGATGTGCCCATTCTTTGGAAGTTAAATTTCCTGTACGCAGTTTCTCCGAACTAATACCTGTTTCCGAGGATATTAAACGTGTAATTAGCTGTACCGAAGACATCTCCAAAGAGAAGAAAGCAACTGGTGCATCGTGATCTACCGCCATATTACGCGCCATAGAAAGTACAAAAGCTGTTTTTCCCATACCAGGACGTGCCGCTAGGATAATTAAATCACTCGGTTGCCATCCAGAAGTTACTGCATCTACTTTGGTAAATCCTGTAGCAATACCACTTGTACCGTCTTTTTTTCCTATTTCTTCTATCCGTTTTTTGGCTTGTGAGATTAAACTCATTGCCGACTCTGAACTTCGTTTTAAATTCTGCTGTGTTACATCAAAAAGTTTAGTTTCTGCACTATCTAAAAGTGCAAAAACATCGGTCGTTTCATCGTAGGCATCCTCTATGATTTCATTAGAAATTTTTATCAGCTCCCGTTGTATAAATTTTTGAAGTATTACACGCGAATGAAACTCAATATGTGCCGATGAGGATACTTTTTGAGTAAGATTTATTAAATAAAAATCGCCTCCTGCAGCTCCAAGTTTACCATCAAGTTTGAGTTGGTTAGCCACTGTACGCAAGTCAATAGGTTGCGTTTCGGTAAAGAGTTTAAATATGGCTTTAAAAATTTCTTGATGTGCTTCTTTGTAGAAAGCCTCTGGACTTAAAATATCAATAACTTCATTTACCCCTTTGGTATCTATCATCATTGCACCCAAAACAACTTCTTCCAAATCAAGTGCTTGAGGTGGAAGTTTTCCTTTTTGCAAGGCTATAACACTACTTGATTTCGTGCTTGTATTTTGTTGTTGTTTTGATGCGTTTTCCATAAGGCAAAAATACAATTATATTCAAGTTTTTGCTAGTTAAAACGGTAATTAAGTTCACAAAAATGTTTATAAAACCTGTTAACTACTTGTTTACAACCTGTTGATAAGCGACAACAATCATAATTAAATCTATT
>CAYPAK010000015.1:0-1257 GCA_964408665.1 uncultured Flavobacteriaceae bacterium
TACAAACTCGCAGCATAAGCGGTCATTGCTACTATTTTGGTAGCGTAACCAAACTCATTATCGTACCAAGAGATAATTTTAAAGAACTTATCATTAAGCTCCAGCCCTGCTCCTGCATCAAATACCGAAGTATGCGTTTCGGAAACAAAATCTTGCGAAACAACCTCATCTTCTGTATAAGCGAGTACACCTTTAAGCTCATTTTCTGAAGCAGCTTTCATTACTTTTTTTATTTCATCATACGAAGTGGCTTTTTTAAGACGCACATTCATATCTACCACAGAAACATCTGCCGTAGGCACACGAAATGCCATTGCGGTCATTTTTCCTTTTAGGTGTGGCATTACACGTATTACTGCTTTTGCCGCTCCTGTAGTTGTGGGTATGATATTGTTCATTGCAGAACGACCTCTACGCCAGCTTTTAGATGGTGCATCTACTGTTTTTTGTGATGATGTAGCTGCGTGAACTGTTGTAACAATAGCTTCTTCAATACCAAAATGCTCATCTAATACTTTAGAAATTGGTGCTAGACAGTTTGTGGTACAAGATGCGTTAGAGATTACATCCATATCGGCAGTCATTGTAGTATGGTTTACACCCATTACAAACATAGGTGCATCTGGCGATGGTGCTGATATTATTACTTTTTTTGCGCCTGCTTTTAGGTGCATTGCTGCTTTTTCTTTTGAGGTGAAAAAACCTGTAGATTCTATAACATACTCCGCTCCTGCTTCATCCCATTTTAGGTTTTCTGGGTTGCGTTCTGCAGTAACACGTACTACTTCGCCATTTACTACAAGGTGATTATCTTTTACTGTTACCGTTCCGTCAAATCTACCGTGTACAGAATCATATTTTAGTAAATACGCTAGGTATTCTACGTCTAATAAATCGTTAATAGCCACTACTTGCATATCTTTACGTTGCATTGCACTACGAAAAGCCAAGCGTCCTATACGCCCAAAACCGTTTATTCCTACTTTTATCATATTTTTTGTTTTTTTTACTTCTTATTTTTATTGTACTATCTGTTTAAAGACTAACAAAGTTACAATTTATTTACGAAATAGTTATTTATCTTGATTCAATTTTTTTTAACACCGTATATGAAGGTGTTTTAAATTTATAGCGATTCCTATGATTCCTATGATAGGTACTAATAATGGTAATAAACAGAAAAGTAAAAGGAGAAAGCAACCCATTGAAAAAATCAAATTTACTTTCTATTTCAAAAGAAACAATATCTTTTTTATC
>CAYPAK010000015.1:1357-14884 GCA_964408665.1 uncultured Flavobacteriaceae bacterium
AAAATAGGATTAGAAATGGCATTAACTCCTTCTTCAAGTTTAGGTGATCTATCTTCTATTAAGGTGCTATATGCCGTTTTTGTTAATAGTACTTTATTTCTTACCAACTTTTTAGTTATAAAATGCATTTTGTTTTTTAGCATTTGATTTTTTATATAAGTTGTGTCTTTTTCTTTAAGTACTTTTATATAATATAGCAAATTATTCTTAGCTTTATCGCTTTGTGTTCTACCATTAGTCAGTACTTCCATCATATCTTTTCTAACCGTATAATTGATATTTTTTAAATCAATAGAATCAAAATTATATAAAGGATAGTTTACTAAAAAATATTTCGCCTTAAAGAAATCTTTATTATTGGAAATAACTTGTTTTATAAAGTATTCTTTAACCGTTAAATGTTTCTTTTTACCTGTATTAGTTACTTTACACGAATAGAGAATGCTCAAAATCAGCAAATTAAATAGTAGTATTTTCTTCATTGCTACTGTGCTTCATTATAATCTGCATTAGTAAATGTATATTTATTGATTTTAATATCATTTGTACCGCTTGCTATAGTTTGGTAATTTGCCAAGTCTAAAATGCTATATTGATAGTTACCATTTTGACTATTTAATGCATAAAGTCTTAAAATTCTATTAGTATCATAAACTAAATGTAATGAATCTGCTTGTATCATCAAGCTATCATTAGTACTTCCTAATGGCAATTTAATAATATTTTCTTCGGCATAGGTATTATTATTTGTTATAAAAACACTGTCTTTTTTAGTTACTAAGTTTCCATTTTCTAAGCCTTCAAAAAAACGAATTATTTTTAAATTGTGCCCTGAATCATTTTGATAAATATACTTGTATTTTACAGCACCTTCGCCGTCTAATGCTTTTCCACAAGAAACTAGTAAAAAAGTAATTGCTATTCCTAATATTAAATGTTTTTTCATAAGATTATAAAATAAAAATGCTACCTACAACAAAACTAGCGTATTTTTTTTAAATCAGTAGTTGTTTTTAACATAAATTTAGAGCTTTAAACCTGCAAAACCCCCATATTAAATGCTTTTTCTATTGGTGCGTTATCTGCTGCTTCTATTCCCATACTTATCCATTTTCGAGTATCCAAAGGGTTAATTATAGCATCTGTCCATAAGCGTGCCGCAGCATAATAAGGTGAAATTTGTTTATTATACTTATCTTGTATTTCTTTGAGTAAAGCCGCTTCTTTTGCTGGTGTAATGGTTTCGCCTAATTTTGCCAAACGGCTTTTTTCTATTTGCAACAGCACTTTAGAGGCAGAACCTCCACTCATTACAGCTAGTTCTGCACTTGGCCAAGCTACTATAAGTCTTGGGTCATAGGCTTTGCCACACATGGCATAGTTTCCTGCTCCGTAAGAATTACCAATAATCACAGTAAACTTAGGCACAACAGAGTTACTCACAGCATTAACCATTTTGGCACCATCTTTTATAATACCGCCGTGTTCTGATTTGCTCCCAACCATAAATCCTGTAACATCTTGCAAGAATACTAAAGGTATTTTCTTTTGATTGCAATTGGCTATAAAACGGGTTGCTTTATCGGCACTGTCTGAATAGATAACACCGCCAAACTGCATTTCTTTTTTGGCATTTTTTACTATTTTACGCTGGTTAGCAACTATACCAACAGCCCAACCGTCAATGCGTGCGTAACCACAAATTATTGTTTTACCGAAGTCTGCTTTATACTCATCTATTTCAGAATTATCTACAAGACGTTTTATAATTTCAAGCATATCATATTGTGTAGCTCGTGATTTGGGCAAAATACCAAAGATAGCCGTTTCGTCTTCCTTTGGCTTTTGGCTTCTTACTCTATTAAAACCTGCTTTGCTAGGATATCCTATTTTAGAAACTATATTTTTTATTTTGTCTAAAGCATCTTTATCATTTTTTGCTTTATAATCTGCTACTCCTGATATTTCGCTATGTGTTGTAGCACCTCCAAGTGTTTCGTTGTCTATACTTTCTCCTATTGCAGCTTTTACCAAATAACTTCCTGCTAGAAATATACTTGATGTTTTATCTACCATTATAGCTTCATCACTCATAATGGGCAAGTAAGCACCTCCAGCAACGCAAGAGCCCATTACTGCCGAAATTTGCGTTATTCCCATACTACTCATTACAGCATTATTACGAAATAAACGCCCAAAATGCTCTTTATCAGGGAAAATTTCATCTTGCATTGGCAAAAATACTCCTGCGCTATCTACCAGATAGATAATAGGTAGTTTGTTTTCTATAGCTATTTCTTGAGCTCTCAGGTTTTTTTTTGCCGTAATAGGAAACCAAGCACCCGCTTTTACCGTAGCATCATTAGCCACTACAAGACATTGCACATTTTGAATATAACCCATTTTAACAATAACGCCTCCACTAGGACAACCGCCTTGCTCTTGATACATCTCATCACCTACAAAAGCACCGATTTCAATACATTTTTTATCTTTATCTAATAAATAATCAATACGTTCGCGTGCAGTAAGTTTGCCTTTAGCATGTTCTTTTGCTATGCGTTTTTCGCCACCACCTTTATAGACTTTGGCTAGTTTTTGACGCAAATCACTTGCAAGTTGCCTGTTATAATCTTCGTTTTTATTAAATGTTATATCCATTTAGTTTTTTTAATTATTTAATGCATTACAATCTTATAATGCCAATTTCTACTAGCTTTAAATCCCCTTAAAAAATTAGGATGTTTCAATCCTGTATAAATAGCTGTTGCGGCAATAGGAATTCCCCAAAGTCCTTGTGGCTCTTGAACTAAAATGTAAGCAATCATACCAACAGAAAATGTTAAAGCACCTCCATAAACAAGCAAACCTGTTGTAGCAATAGTTAAACCTAACGGGTTACGTTTTATCTTTGCAATTTCTTGTAATTTAATACGCACGCCATTAACGGATATCGTTTCTAAATCTATAATGCGCAATTTACCTGATATACGTACTCCAGATTTTGTTTTTATACGGATATTCTTATTCTCTTTTAAAACAAGTACCTTTTTCTTTGTAGGATTCGTGATTTTAATAAAACGATTTTGAGCTGTTAACTGCAACGTCATCATAAAAAGTAATAATACAAGTACTTGTTTCATAATTTATTTTCTAGGGTTAAATTGCTTAGAAATACGATATATTTTAGCATCTATTTCACGTTCTACTGCTCTAAAATCTGCTTTAGACTTCAACGGTTTTTTTATACTGAAATAAAATTTAATTTTAGGCTCAGTACCACTTGGTCGTACCGCTACTTTAGTGCCATCTGCTGTATAAAAAATAAGCACATTAGATTTTGGAACTGTTATTTCTTCCTTAGCTCCTGACACAGTATTTAATCGCTCACTGCTGGCGTAATCTTCTATATAAACTATCTTAGATTTATCTATAAATTTAGGTGGGTTTTCTCTAAATTTAAGCATCATATTTTTAATAATTTCTTGCCCTTGAATACCTTTTTTAACTACTGATATAAGGTGTTCTTTATAAAAATCATAGTCTATATAAATGGCTATTAGCTCATCATAAAGTGTTTTTCCAAGTGCTTTAGCATCTGTTGCTATTTCACAAGCTAGTAAAGTGGCAGTTACAGCATCTTTATCACGAACAAAATCGCCAACCATATAACCAAAACTTTCTTCTCCTCCGCCTATAAATTCCAAAGTAGGATTATCGTGAATCATTTTGGCAATCCATTTAAAACCTGTAAGTCCTATTTTGCAAGCAACACCATTATCCAAAGCAATATCACGAACCAAATTGGTTGAAACAATAGTAGAACCTACAAACTGTTTTCCTGTGATTTTTCGTTCTTTTTGCCATTGTTTGATAAGATAATTGGTCATCAAAGTCATTGTTTGATTACCGTTAAGCAAAGTCATTTTACCATCAAGACCACGTACTGCAATACCTATTCTGTCTGAATCTGGATCTGTACCAATCACAATATCGGCTTGTATTTCTTCGGCTAAATCTATAGCCATTTTTAAAGCGGCTGGTTCTTCTGGGTTTGGTGATTTTACCGTAGGAAAATCGCCATCAGGAACGCGTTGCTCCTCTACAATATGCACATCGGTATAACCTGCTGCTTTAAGCGCATCGGGAATAATTTTTATAGACGTTCCGTGCAAAGAGGTAAAAACTATTTTGAGTTTATTCCTGTCTTTTTTACCAAAAGTACCATTAGCAACACTTGCTTCAATAAATGCTTTATCTACTTCTTCGCCTATTACTTCTAATAAATCATTATTAGCCGTAAATTTTATACTATCAAAAGCTACTGCATTTATTGCTGCTATAATATGTCCATCTTCTGGCGGTACGATTTGCGCACCAACATTATTATATACTTTATAACCATTATATTCTGGCGGATTATGAGAAGCGGTAAGTACTATTCCCATATCGCAACCCAAGTGACGTACTGCAAAAGAAAGCTCTGGCGTAGGACGCAAGCTTTCAAACAGATATACTTTTATACCATTTCCTGTAAAAACATTAGCCACTATACGCGCCAAACTATCGCTGTTATGACGGCAATCATAAGCTATTGCTACGCTTAATTCTTTATTAGGAAATTCAGCTTTAAGATAATTTGCTATTCCTTGCGTGTTTTTACCTAAAGTATATTTATTAATACGATTCGTTCCTGCTCCCATTATACCGCGCATTCCACCAGTACCAAAAGCTAGGTTTTTATAAAAAGCTTCTTTAAGCCCTTTAGGATTATTGTCAATTAATTCTTGAACTTCAGTCTGTGTCTCGGTATCAAACGGAGTCTTTAACCATTGCTCGGCTTGTTTTAATATATCTTGATCTGTCATAATAATCTATTTTGCTACAAATTTAAGCAATAAGATTGACAATAAAAAAGAATTATTGACTGACAAATAATCTCATCCAAATAAATATCTAAGTATCCTTACTTTTTTCCATTGATGAAAAAAGTAACAAAAAAATCTAGTCTTACGAAAACCTTGCTAAACTTCGCTACCTCGAAGCTAAAATGAAATAACTCATCTTTGCTCATTCCTCGCAAAAATTCAAACAGATTTCATTTTTTACGCTTCTTCGTCGTAAGTTTTACGCAAGAACATTCGTAGGACGGTTTGGGCATAATTCATTAGCCTTTGATTTTAAGCCTCTCAACATCAAAACTGAATAAATTGGATTATAAATCAAAAAACTCGTTTTATTAAAGCGTTCAGGGTTAAATTTACTGACAAAATGTCTTTTTATTAATCATTTATTAAAAAAATATGACAAAATAAACCTATTTCGGACTTGGCATAATGCTTGAATACTACCAATTGAGTTTAAAAAATTAAACATAATTAAAAAAATATATAATATGAGTAAAATAATAGGAATTGACTTAGGTACAACCAACTCTTGTGTAGCCGTAATGGAAGGAAAAGATGCTGTGGTAATACCTAATGCAGAAGGAAAAAGAACAACACCATCTATAGTAGCATTTGTAGAAGGTGGCGAAATAAAAGTAGGCGATCCTGCAAAACGCCAAATGGTAACTAACCCTAAGAAAACGGTTTATTCTGTTAAACGTTTTATGGGATTAAAATACAGCGAGGCAAAAAAAGAAGCTGAACGTGTACCTTATAAAGTAGTAAAAGGAGATAATGATACACCACGTATTGATATTGACGGAAGACTTTATACACCGCAAGAAATCTCTGCAATGACACTTCAAAAAATGAAGAAAACAGCAGAAGATTACTTAGGAACTAGCGTAAATGAAGCGGTAATTACCGTTCCTGCATACTTTAATGATGCACAACGCCAAGCAACTAAAGAAGCTGGAGAGATTGCTGGATTAAAAGTAAGCAGAATTATAAACGAGCCAACTGCTGCTGCATTAGCTTACGGACTAAACAAAGCAGATGAAGATAAAAAAATAGCGGTTTTTGACCTTGGAGGAGGAACATTTGATGTGTCGTTATTAGAACTTGGTGATGGCGTATTTGAAGTACTTTCAACTAATGGTGATACACACCTTGGAGGAGATGATTTTGACCAAAAAATAATAGATTGGTTAGCCGATGAATTCAACAAAGAAGAAAGCATCGACTTACGTAAAGACCCAATGGCTTTACAACGTCTTAGAGAAGCAGCTGAAAAAGCTAAAATAGAGCTATCATCAGGGCAACAAACAGAAATCAACTTACCGTATGTTACCGCTACCGCTTCAGGACCTAAGCACTTAGTAAAAACATTGACAAGAGCTAATTTTGAGCAATTAACCGATGACTTAGTAAAACGCTCTATTGCACCTTGTAAAGAAGCATTAAGCCAAGCAGGACTAAGCATTGGAGATATTGACGAAGTAATCTTAGTAGGAGGTTCTACACGTATTCCTAAAGTACAAGAAGAAGTACAAAAATTCTTCGGAAAAGAACCATCTAAAGGTGTAAATCCTGATGAAGTAGTAGCACTTGGAGCTGCAATACAAGGAGGTGTACTTACAGGAGATGTAAAAGATGTTTTGTTATTAGATGTAACGCCATTATCTCTTGGTATAGAAACTATGGGAAGCGTGTTTACTAAACTTATAGAAGCAAATACTACTATTCCGACTAAAAAATCGCAAGTATTCTCTACAGCTGCAGACAATCAGCCAGCAGTAAGCATACGTGTAGGTCAAGGAGAACGCCCAATGTTTAACGACAATAAAGTAATTGGACAGTTTGATTTGGTAGATTTACCACCTCAACCAAGAGGCGTTCCTCAAATAGAAGTTACTTTTGACATTGATGCTAATGGTATCTTGAATGTATCTGCAAAAGACAAAAATACAGGTAAAGAGCAATCTATAAAAATAGAAGCATCTTCTGGACTTTCTGAAGCAGAAATAGAACGAATGAAAAAAGAAGCCGAAGCAAATGCTGATGCTGACAAGAAGAAAAAAGAGGAAATAGAAAAGCTAAATCAAGCAGATGCAATGATTTTTCAAGTAGAAAAACAATTAAAAGATTTAGGTGACAAACTTCCTGCTGAAGTAAAAAGTGAGATAGAAACACCACTTAATGAATTGAAAGCTGCACACGAGGCAAAAGACCTTGCAGCTATAGAAACAGCTACTGAAAAACTGAATGCACAGATGCAAAAACTTGCTGAAGCTGCACAGGCTGCTCAAGGAGCGCAAGCTGGAGCTGCTGGTCAAGCAGAAGCTGCTAGTAATGAAACACCTAATACAGATGATGTAGAAGATGTTGACTTTGAAGAAGTAAAGTAAATTTTTCATAATAAATTTAGATTTGAAAATCCGTTTCGTAATTGAAACGGATTTTTTTAGCGCTTTTTATTAATTAATATTTTTGTATTTTAGCAATCCAAAATTTATAGTATGTTTAAAAAAGATATCTTCGGTAATTATATAATTCTAAAAAAATGGATAGTACGTATATTGGGCATAATTTCGCATAGACGCTATCGTGGTTTTAATGAATTAAAAATAGAAGGGTCTGAAATAATCAAAAAACTACCTGAGCAAGGAGTTTTGTTTGTATCTAACCACCAGACCTATTTTGCCGATGTCGTAGCGATGTATCACGTTTTTAATGCTACTTTGCATAATAGAGAAAATAGTATTAAAAATGTAGGTTATATTTGGCAACCCAAAACAAACCTGTATTATGTAGCTGCCAAAGAAACTATGCGTGCAGGAATACTAGCACGGATACTTTCTTATGTTGGCGCTATTACCGTAGAACGCACTTGGCGTTCTAAAGGAAAAGATATCAAAAGACAAGTGAAAATGTCTGATATTTCTAATATAAAAAACGCCTTAGAAGACGGCTGGGTTATTACGTTTCCACAAGGAACAACCACGCCTTTTAAACCTATTCGCAGAGGAACAGCACATATTATAAAAACCTACAAGCCCATAGTTATACCTATCGTTATAGACGGTTTTAGACGTGCTTTTGATAAAAAAGGACTTCGTATGAAGAAAAAAGGCATCTTGCAATCTATGGTGATTAAAGAACCAATGGTTATAGATTATGACAATGTAGAAGTAAACGAACTTGTAGAACAATTACAGTTTGCTATAGAACAGCATCCTTCACATCTAAAAGTACTATCTGAAAAAGAGCTTGCTGAGCTAGAAGCATTAGATAAACAACGCGAGTATGATTATAAAGCGGAGTGATTGGTGATTAGTTTTACACCAAATCCCAAATAGCATCTTTAGGAAAAGGGGCTTTTACAGTTAATGGTTCTTTTTTTACAGGATGCACAAAGGTTATTTCTCGTGCATGAAGGTGAATGCCGCCATTTTTATTGGAGCGTTTTGCGCCATATTTTAAATCACCTTTTATAATAAGTCCTAGTTTAGCTAATTGGCAACGTATCTGATGGTGACGCCCTGTTTCTAAAGCAATTTTTAAAACCAAGTAATTATCTAAAGCCTTGCTTATTTCGTAATGCAAAACGGCTTTTTTACTTCCTACTATTTCTTTATCAAAAGCAGTAGATTTATTGTTTTTAGGATTTTTCCGCAAGAAATTGGTCAAAGTTCCTTTGGGTTTTACTTCCTTTTTAATAGTAATGGCAATATATGTTTTGGTGATTTTTTTATCGCGAAACAAGGTATTCATTCGCTCTAAGGCTTTAGATGTTTTTGCAAAAATAACCAAACCACTCGTTGGTCTATCCAAACGATGTACAACACCTAGAAATACTTTTCCTGGTTTATTATATTTCACTTTTATGTAATCTTTTACTACATCACTAAGTGGTTTATCACCTGTTTTATCGCCTTGTACAATATCGCCAGCGCGTTTATTAATAATAATTAAATGGTTATCTTCATAAAGCACTTGAAGATTTTCTTTGGTAGAATGAATTTTAGCCAAAACTAATACTGCTCTTTTTCATTAGGAAAATCTACTGATTTTACATCTGCTACATAACTACTAAAAGCATTAGTCATATCTTCATACAAATTCAAATACCTGCGTAAAAAACGCGGATTAAATTCGTGGGTAATACCTAACATATCGTGCATAACCAATACTTGCCCATCTACTCCTGCTCCTGCTCCTATCCCTATAACTGGTATGGTTAATGATTTTGCCACCTCTTCGGCAAGTTTTGCAGGTACTTTTTCTAAAACCAAAGCAAAGCAGCCTAGTTTTTCTAATAATTTAGCATCTTCTATTAATTTTTTTGCTTCCTCATCTTCTTTAGCTCTTACGGTGTATGTACCAAATTTATAGATAGATTGCGGCGTAAGTCCGAGATGTCCCATAACAGGTATTCCTGCGGTAAGAATACGAGATATTGATTCAGAAATTTCACTTCCTCCTTCTAGTTTTACAGCGTGCCCTCCAGATTCTTTCATTATGCGTATAGCAGATTCTAAGGCTTTGCGCGAATCACCTTGATAGGTTCCAAAAGGTAAATCTACCACTACCAAAGCACGTGTAATAGCGCGAACTACTGATGAAGCGTGATATATCATTTCATTAAGTGTAATAGGCAAAGTGGTTTCGTGACCAGCCATAACATTAGAGGCAGAATCACCTACCAAAATCACATCCATACCCGTGTTATCTACTACTTTTGCCATAGTATAATCATAGGCAGTAAGCATAGCGATTTTCTCGCCATTGGCTTTCATTTCTATTAATGACTTGGTCGTAACACGTTTGTATTGTTTTTTTGCTGTTGACATAATATTCTTTATTTTCTGTAAAAATACAATTTTTAATTAGTTATTTAAAATAACATTACATTTTAAAATAATCTTCAAATTCGTAGAAGAATAGTTCCATTTGATGCATATTATCTTTTAAGAAATAAAACATTTCTTGCCATGTGTTTTTATTATGAATAGAAACACCATCAAGCTGCACATACATCCTACTGATTATTTTTCCGCTTTCTTGCAATACATAATCTCTTTCAAAAAGGGCATCTTCAAAATAGTCTTCTTTTATTATTGTTTTTAATGCTTCTAATTTTTCAAAATAGGTATAACGCACGGTATCATCGGGCATTTCTATATCTAAAACAACCATAGCTTTTTTTCTATCGGCATAAAATTTTAAAGAAAAGTCTTTAATCTTGGTATTATAAAGCAACCATTTTCTAGGAAATGATTTTCCAAAACTTGTCCAAAATTCTTTTCGTAACTGTGCCGATTCTTCTTTACTAAACATATTTTTTAAATGAAATAAGCAATACTAAAAGCCAGTAAAACGATACTAAATTTCAGTAAATTAAATTTATGATTTTCTGATGATTCATACAAAATTGTAGTAGAAACATGCGTTAACATACCAATAACTATTGCTGCAATATACTGATGGTTTTCGTGCAAAAATGCTACATTTTCTCCTACAAAACTACCCAAAGGAGCCATTAATGCAAAAAACAATAACAAACCTAGCGTTTTTATTTTTGAAACATTTGAGGTTAATAAAAAAGTAGTAACCACAATAGCAATGGGCAATTTATGAATAACAATACCAAACAGAAAGGAATTATCATAACTAGTAATAGGCATTCCTTCTATAAAAGCGTGCAAAAACAAACTTAGTAATAATGAAATAGGAATTGTATTTTTGTGGTTATGGTTATGTACATGCCCGTGTTCTACACCATTAGAAAAGAATTCTAAAATCATTTGTACAAACATTCCAAAGGCAATAAAAACACCTATTTTTTTAGTATCACTAATAGAGCTATAAACTTCTGGCAAAAGGTGAAAAACTACAATAGCCAATAAAAAAGCGCCGCTAAATGCTAGCAACAGCTTAGTATAATGTTTGTTTAATTTTATAAAAAACACCACACTTGCTCCTAAAAAAACACTTAAAAATAACAGTATATAAATCATTTGCGCACTTGCATTATCATTCTATCGGAACTCTCAATATCAAAATCGGTTAAACTATAAGAGCCAAAAACATTTTCTAACTGAAAACCAACCATTTCAAAATATTTTTTAAAATCTGCTAATCCTAAACAACGTACTTGTTCATTATAACTAAATGCTTCTCCTTTATCTTCAAATTTTATAGTTTTATAGATGAATTTATCATCTGTTCTACGTGCTAAATTAAAAGTGATACCATCAACTATTTTTGTTTCTTGTGCTATCAGATTGTGCTTTGCTTTGCTTGCATTTAGAAAATCAAAAACAGCTACTCCACCTGTTTTAAGCTCATTGTAAACTGCTTTGATAGTTTTTAAGTTATCTGTGTCATCATTAAAATAACCAAAACTTGTAAAAAGATTAAAGACCGCATCAAACTGCTGATGATAGGTTTGGCGCATATCATGAACTGCAAATTTTAAACTGTCATTTTCAAATTGTTTGGCATAAGCAATACTATTTGATGACAAATCTAAACCGGTAACTTCGTAGCCTAATTTATTTAAAAAAACAGCGTGACGTCCTTTACCACAAGCTAAATCTAGTATTTTTGAGTTTTTATTTAGCTTTAAAAATGCTATTAAATTACGCATAAAAAGCTGTGCTTCTTTATCGTTTCTATGTTTATATAAAATATGATAATAGTCCGTATCAAACCACGTTTCGAACCACGTTTTTGTATTTGTTGTCATATTAATTAATTGGTATGCAAATTTACAATTATTTATGAGAATAAATAATACAAATCATATCTATGAAAATTCACTAAAAACAATTTGACAAAAAGCATTAAGAATACTAATTCTATGTTAAAATAACTACTAATTAATAATTAGTAAATCTAAAAACTGTATTTTAGTGCCATAAAACTAACAAATGGCATTATTCATAGCGGAAAACATAAAAATATCTTGGGAGTCTATTAAAACACAGGCACTTAGAACAATACTTACCGTAATCATCATTGCAATAGGCATAACGGCACTTGTAGGATCGCTTACGGCAGTAAAGGCATTGTCTGCGAATCTTAGCAGTACTTTTTCTGAAATGGGTTCAAATAATTTTACCATTATTAGAGAAAAAAGAAGTTTTCAAAGACATCATCTCAAAAAACGTACAAATCCTAAAATAACCTACCGAGAGGCTCTTAGTTACAAAAATAAATTTCAATTTGAAGGCACAAAAACTTCTATTTCATTTACAGGAACTAGTATGGCAGAGCTTAAAACTAACAATATAAAAACAGACCCTACGGCAACAGTATCTGGTGTTGATGAAAATTACAACTATAATAATGGTTATAATTTAGCCGAAGGAAGAGGGTTTAGTCAATCCGATATTCAGAATAATTTACATATCGCCGTTATAGGTAGCGAAGTAGCAAATAAATTATTTAAAACTCAAAATCCATTGGATAAAGACATAACAATCAGAGGAAGCAAATTCAAAATAATAGGTGTTTTAAAACCCAAAGGATCTAGTCTAGAAGGTAGCAATGATGAATTTGTGCTTATTCCTTTGCAAGTGGCTCGCCAAATTTATGCAAGACCTAATATTAATTTTAGTATTGTTACTAGTGTAGAAGATCCTAAGAAGTTAAACATCGCTATAGATGAAGCTATAAAAACAATGCGAAATATAAGACATCTAAAACCTATAGATAAAACTAATTTTGATATTATTTCTAGTGACCAAATGAAAGCACAAACTGACTCTACAATGAGTGCTTTGTGGTGGTTTGGTATTATTGTAGGCTTTATAACAGTACTTGGCTCATCTATTGCACTTATGAATATTATGCTAGTTTCCGTAACGGAACGTACAAAAGAAATTGGTATTCGCAAAGCATTAGGTGCTTCACAAAAAACTATTTCTAATCAGTTTTTTATAGAAACTATAATAATTAGTGTTATCGGAGGTGTTTTTGGTTCTTTATTAGGTTTAGCTATTGGCTACGCAGTTTCCAAGCAACTGAAAATGGCGTTTGTTATGCCTTGGAGTGCTTTGACTATTGCGCTTGTAGTAACTATTATTGTAGCCTTGCTCTCTGGATATTATCCTGCAAGTAAAGCGGCAAAACTAAATCCTATTGACGCTCTGCGCTACGAGTAAGCCTTGTTTATCAGCTAAAATTTCGTTGTCTTTTTGCCTCAAAAACCAATATTCCTGCAGCAACAGAAACATTCATAGAATCTATCTTCCCTTGCATAGGAATAATTATTGTTTCAGCTATATTTGCTAAAAACTCATCACTCAAACCTGTAGCCTCTGTCCCTACGATTAAAGCCGATGCTTTGGTAAAATCATGTGTGTGATAAGCGGTAGCTGTTTCTGTTAATGCAGCACCGTAGCTTTTGATATTATTATTTTTGAGAAAAGTCACTATTTCGGCAGTTGTTCCTGTAGCTATTTGATTGGTAAAAACACAGCCAACACTAGAACGAATAACATTGGGATTATACATATCTGTCTTAGGATTTGCAATAAGCACTGCGTCAATATTTGCTGCATCTGCCGTACGTAATAGCGCACCAATATTACCTGGTTTCTCTGGACTTTCGGCAATTAAAACCAATGGATTT
>CAYPAK010000016.1:0-4732 GCA_964408665.1 uncultured Flavobacteriaceae bacterium
AATCAACTGGTGGCACAAGGGTTTTATGAAATGATGAATAATTCTTTAACTACACCAAAGTATATTGAATTTTCAGAAGATTTAAATGCAGAACGTAATGTAACGATGCTTAATCCATTAAGTAATGATTTGTCTGTAATGCGACAAAGCATGTTGTTTAGTGGTTTAGAAGTGATTTCGTATAACATCAACCGTTCACAACGTGATTTAAAGTTATTTGAATTTGGTAAAACCTATCATAAATTTGCCAATAACCGCGTGCAAGAAGATTATAGTGAGCTGAGACATCTTAGTATGTTTATGACAGGAGCAATGCTTGCAGAAAACTGGAAATCACCAAGTGATAAAGCAGACTTTTTCTATTTTAAGTCTTGGGTGAAAATGGTATTGGCTAAATTAGGCGTGCAAAGCATTAAAGAAAGTTCAGCAAAAGAAGATTTCTTTTCAGAAGGATTGACGTTTACTTTTGCTAAAAAAACAAAACTGGTTTCTTTTGGAGTAATAAAGCATAAAGTTTTAAAGGAGTTTGGTATTAAACAAGATGTCTTTTATGCAGATTTTGATTGGGATAATATACTTGAAGTAGTAAAATACGCTAAAATAAAAGTGTCTGCAATGCCTAAATATCCTGCAGTAAGACGTGATTTAGCTTTATTGTTAGATGATGCTGTGAGTTTTAAAGAATTACAACAAATAGCTAATCAAACGGAGAAAAAGTTACTAAAAGAAGTAAATCTTTTTGATGTATATACAGGAGATAAACTGCCAGAAGGTAAAAAATCATACGCATTAAGTTTTACGCTACAAGATGAGCAAAAAACATTAAATGATAAAACTATAGATAAAGTGATGCAAAAGCTTATAACTAATTTTGAAAAGCAAGTTAATGCTTCTTTAAGATAAATTATAAATTTAATGCAGTGCGCTCTTTTTTAGTTAGTTTTTTGACTACTAAATCATAAGAATGCCTCACTAAATCATAAAATAATTCACGATTTAAACATTGGTTTGGTTTTACACTATTCCAATGTTTTTTGTTCATATGAAAACCTGGTATTATACACGAATATTCTTCTCGAAGTTCAAGCGCATAATCAGGATTGCATTTTAGGTTTACACTCAGTTCGTCACTGCTTAGATTTGCTAAGGCAAACATTTTACTACCTACTTTAAATACTAAGGCATCATCATTAAAAGGCAAACTCTCACTTGTTGCAGGAAGTGATAAACAGAAACTTCTAAAATTTTCTATATGCATAATTATTCATTTTTGTAATAGCAGCAACTTTCACGGCAGAAATTAGTACTATCGCTAAGTTTTTCTATAACTTTTATGCTAAGGTTTTTCTTAGTTAAATTGTCAATAAAAGTGTTGCTTTCTCCTGTTTTTTTATCAAAAAGTAAGGCTAAATTTTCTAATTTATTTTCTAGTGTTATAAAAACTGCATTGGTTTGTTTCCGTATTATGATTTTTTGAATGTCATTTATTTCTAGTATTATTTTTTTAGCTAAAATCCGTTGAATGAATGTGTTTTTGGGACTAAAAATAAGCTTTTCGCTTGCTATTTCGATACTTCCTTTTTTTAACTGAAATTTCATTGTTTAATTAATGATTTTACCATCTTTCATACTCAATTTTCTGTCTGCCATATCAGCTAGTTTTTCATTATGTGTTACTATAACAAAGGTTTGCCCAAATTCATCACGAAGTTTAAAAAATAATTCATGAAGTTGGTTTGCCGTTGCAGTATCAAGGTTTCCACTTGGCTCATCGGCAAAAATTACCGCAGGATTATTTATCAATGCACGTGCTACGGCTACACGTTGCTGCTCTCCTCCAGAAAGCTCATTAGGTTTGTGAGTTGCTCTTGCTTTAAGTCCTAAGAAATCAAGTAATTCTAAGGCTTTTTCTTTTGTTTTATGCTTGTCTTTATTTGCAATAAAAGCAGGAATACATACGTTTTCTAGTGCTGTAAATTCAGGTAATAATTGGTGGAATTGAAAAATAAAACCGATTTGTTCATTTCTAAAATTTGCCAATTCATTGTTGCTAAAATTTGCCAATTCTTTTTGATTAATGAGTAAGCTAAAATCACCATTACTGGGTTTATCTAAAGTGCCAAGTAATTGTAATAAAGTGGTTTTTCCAGCTCCAGAAGGGCCTACAATAGCTACTATTTCGCCTTTGCTGATGTGTAAATCAATCCCTTTTAGTACTTGTAAATTTCCGTAAGTTTTTTGTAAGTTTTCTGCTTTAATCATTGGCTTGTAAAATCTTTTATTTGGTTAAAGTAAGTTTACTACTCTCTTTTATGATTTCATCTTTATTAAGTAGCATCGGTACAAATTCTCCTTTATTGTATCTAAGCGCCATATCTTTGTAATGCTCGCTAAATACATTTCCAGATTGTCCTGTTGGCAAAATAGTAAGTCCGTGTTCTACATCAGCAAAATCTATTATTCTGCGTGTAGAAGGTCCTGCAACGCTATGGTATTTTCCAGTTCCATTTAGATGGAATATACTATTATTTAATACTTCATTTGCTCCAATTATTGGGTAAGGTCCTACATTAAAGTATTTTCGTAAGGCAGGAACTTGACCAAATGGATGTTGATGTTCTACGGTATGCACACGACTCCATTTCCAAGTATTGATATCATTTCCTAGTTGTTTTTCAAGAAATGAAATGGTTTTGTGGAATGCATTATTCAAAATCATTGCTTTGGTTTCTCTTATGTCTTTTGTTTTTATATTATCCCACCAAATATTAGTTTCGTCTTGTTTTAATTGATAAGCAATTGCTCTTTTAAAACCGTGTGTATTTAAAAATAATTCAAAGTTTTCATCTCCCATTTCATCAGCAAACGTTGCTACTAAATATTCGTATTTTAACTTTGTAAAAATAGTACTTCCTATGCTGTTTAAGGTATATGAAGCATCCCAATTTTTAAGTTTTTCTAATGCTTTTTCTTCGGTGTCAGATAAATTAGTTTTATCAATATTATGTAGTATTATATCTTTAAGTTCGCCATCTACAGACGAAGTAACATCGGTAATCATGGTTTTAAAATCGGCTACTTGCCAATCGTTTTTGGGTGCTAATAAATTCACAATACGCTTTGCTCTGTTTTCAGGTAAATAATAACCAGGATAAAGCTTACCATTTATAGTATCGTTAGGTTGATTGTTAGCAGAATAAACATAATTCCAACTTGGGTTAATAGCTTGTGGGTTTTTATCAAAACTATAATAGTCGCGTTCATAATCAGTTACTCCATTGAGAATTGATTTTCTATTTACCTTGTTTTTGTAAGTGTAAAGTTTTGCAGCAGCAAACCACGCTATATTTCCTTTTGCATCACCATACATTACATTTAGTCCTGGAGAGTTTATCAGTGAAGCGCCATTTTTAAAATCAGCAACAGATTTACTTTGAGTTAATAGATAGGATGCTTTAAGCATATTATTAGGAAGTTCGGTGTATATCCAACGCATTGCCACAGGATTTTTTGATTCAATATCTGGCGTTTCTATATTTAATACTTTTGAAGGCATTAAATCATTCATTATTACTCCATTTCTAGATTTTCTAAGCGTAAGTTTTACATCTTTAGCATCTTTTACTTTTATGGTGTAATTTCGTGTTTCAAAAGTTGCCCATCCCGTTTCGGTTTGATATTGATTTGGGTTATTAGGGTTAATGGTTTCTTCAAAAAAGTCAAGATCATCATTCTCAAACATAGTAAGACCGTAGGCATAATCATGATTGTGTCCTAAAAGGGCAAAAGGAGTAAGTGCAAGATTAAAGCCGTATAATTCAAATTTTGGCGTTACAATGTGTGACATATACCAAGTTGACGGTTGTGAGTACATAATGTGTGGGTCATTAGCAAAAATAACTTTGCCATTTTTAGCTTTTTTACCCGAAACAACCCAAGAATTACTTCCTATAAATGCAGGGTTTTTACCATTATCTCCCCAAATAGTGTTAAGTTTTTTAGTAATTGCAGTTAGTGTTTCTTCTGTTTGATGAAAACTATTGATAAGTTGCGTATTAGAAACAGTATTTATAGGTAAGGCGTCCATATACTTTTTGTCAAGTTTTTTAGAAAGCGAGCTTAACAACGGGTCGGTTTTATGTGCCATAGCAAAACTAAAGCTCATATAGCCAAATACATTGTAAATGTCTTCAATGGTAAACTCCGTTTTTTCAATACCAAGTATTTTGTATTCTATAGGCGTACTACCTGTTTTTACATAATTATTAATTCCTTCAAGGTAAGCCTTTGTTAGTTTGTATTCAGGGCTGTTTTGGTCTAGCTTAGCAATGGTTTTTTTTGCAGCTTCTGGAATGCCAATTCCTATAAAAAATTTATCATTTTCTAAAGCATCCTTACCAAATATTTCAGAGAGCCTACCAGTTGCAATACGTCTTACCAATTCCATTTGCCAAAGTCTATCTTGTGCGTGCAAATAGCCTAAAGACATATAAGCATCATGTTTATTGGCTGCATAAATATGCGGAACGCCACTTTTATCAAAATAAGTAGTTACTTCTTGGGTCAAACCTGCTAATTTTAAATTTCCATCATATTTAGGAAGCATAGCTCGGTAGCTAAAAAATAGCCCTATCGCTATTAATACGAGTACTATTGCTAAAATTTTTAATATTTTTTTTATGATTTTCACTTTGTGATTTTTTAGTTAATGCCCAAAGGTACTAAATTTAAT